>JAKZXM010000354.1:0-14416 GCA_047514975.1 Rhodospirillales bacterium | reverse complement strand
CCCGGTTTCCGCCAACAATCCCTGGCCGACGAGGATGTCATAGCTGCGCGCTGCCAGATCGACGCGCACCGTCTCGTGATCCGCGGCGGGCTTTTCGCGGGAGAGATTCAAGACTGCTTCTCGTCCCCTTCGGCGGCCGCGACATCGAAGTCCCCAAGCGCGTCGAGGATCTGGTTCACGGTGTTTTCCGGGGGCTCGTCGCCAGTATCGACGGTGATGTCGGCGCGCGCGTAGACGGGGTAGCGTTCCTCGATCAGTTGCTCGAGTTTCGTCTTGGGATCGACGTCTTTCAAGAGCGGACGCCCGCCGCGCCGGCCGATCCGCTTGAGCAGGATGTCGAGCTCGGCGCGAAGCCACACCGAAATCCCGCGTTCGGCGACCTTTTCGCGGGTTAGGCGGTCGATCCATGAGCCGCCGCCCGTGGCCAGCACCTTGGGCTCGCCTTCGAGGAGACGGGAGATGACGCGTCGTTCGCCGTCGCGAAAGGCGACCTCGCCATAGATCTCGAAGATGTCCTCGATCGAGCAGCCCGCCGCCTCGGCGATTTCGGAATCAGCGTCGACGAACGGCAATCCGAGATGCCGCGCCAGGCGACGTCCGACACTGGACTTGCCCGAGCCCATCAACCCCACCAGAACTACGGTTTTGGGAAACGGTCGTGACCGAGGCGTCGTCATTACCCTAACAAGTTCGATTCGCGGCGCGGGAGCGACCGTTGAAAGCGCCCATCGGAGCCGGTACACTGCCGAAATATTGCCATGATCGGAACCTAGCATAAACGCATTCGCCTGTCGTCAAACCCCGTACGCGCGGTCGCGGATGGCCCGCTTCAGATGGCCCCGATTCAGACGACCCCGCTTCAGACGACAATGACGGCGGTCCCAGGGAGAGCACGCGTTCGCGTGCCGGCGGCGCGCGCCCAGCGAAGATGCCCGCCGATCCGGCGAGGGAGGGCGTCGGGACCAACGGCCGAAACCCGGGTGCGGGGATGAAAAGGATTTCGAGGCTGGTTCTCTTTCTGATCGCCGCCGTCATCGCGGGTGGAGCGGTGTTCCTCGTGACATGGGACATTCCCGCCCCCCTCGCGACCATCGAAAGGGTCCTTCCGGATGACCGCTTCCCGCATTGATCGCAGGACGCGATGGCTCGGCACGGTTCTGTTCGTCGGCGCCCTCGTGATCGTCGCCGCCCGGCCGGCGGCGACCGTGGCCCAGGACGGCGGTCCGGGCGAAAGTACGGGTCGGCCGCTCGTGCTGCGCCCACCCGCCACATCGCTAGCGCCCGCGGGGCCGGCGGGCGAGCGGGAACCGGCGCTTGGCGCACCCGCCGCCGCGCCCGCGCCGGGCCGTGCGCGGATGTTTCCGGATGTGCCGGCGAACCCGTCGCCGGTGCGCGACCTCGCCATCGGCGTGGACATCGACGCGCTGCGCACGATTCACCCTGATTCGTCGGGGGCGCTGACGCCGGCCACCGGCGGCTTCGGCATCGAGACCTGGAAAGGGACGTCGCGTCCGCTCGCCGACGCGCTGATGGCGAGACTGCCGGTCGGCACGACCTCGCCCGCCATGCGCGCCCTCATGCGGCGATTGTTGCTTTCGACCGCGACGCCGCCGGAAGGCGAGGCCGCGCCTGGAAGTTTCGTGGCGCTGCGGGCGAAGTCGCTCGCGGCCATGGGGGACCTCGGGGGCGTCAACGCGCTTCTCGAATCCATTCCAAGTCCGCTCGCCAACGACGAGCTTGTGCGCATCGAGGCCGATTCGCGCTTTCTCGCCAACGACAACGCCCGCGCCTGCGCGCTCGCCGCCGGGCAGATCGGCCTCGGCGACAACCCCTATTGGCAGAAGGCCTACGTGTTCTGCCAGGCCCTCGCCGACCAGCACGACGTGGCCGCGCTCGGTGTTGCGTTGATGCGCGACGCCGGCGACGACGACGCCGCGTTCTTCGCGCTTGTCGACGCCCTGTCGGTGGGGCACGGGGTCGTCATCGAGAACCTGCCGGACGCTTCGCCGCTTCACCTCGCGATGGCGCGCGCGGCGAACGCGCAACTTCCCGCCGACGTCGTCGCCTCGAACAGGCCCGGCGTGCTCAAGGCTGTCGCGACCAGCCCCAACGCCCCGGTGGAGCTGCGCCTGGAAGCGGGGGAACGGGCCGAGGCCGCCGGCGCCCTGTCCGTCGAAACCTTGCGCCAGCTTTACACGAGCGTCGCGTTCTCGGAAGACGAACTCGCCAACCCGCTGTCCAAGACGGAAGCCGAAACGGGTCCGTTGAGCCGGGCGTTGCTTTATCGCACCGCGCTGGTCCAGACGGTTCCCACGGCCAAGGCGGAAGTCGTCGTGCGGGCGTTGGAGTTGGGGCGCGAAGGGGACCGCTATTCCTCGACCGTCCGAACGTTCCTGCCCGTGATCCGCGAGATCGACCCGTCCACCATACTCGTGTGGTTCGCGCCCGAGGCCATCCGCGCCTTCCTCGGCGCCGGCGAACACGAACCGGCGATGGATTGGCTCGAGTTGCTGCGCGGCGATGCGATGTTCAACACGAGCTCGGCCGCGATCATGGACGAGCTCTCGGTCCTCATCGTGCTCGCCGGTCTCGATCAACAGGCGGAGGGGGCCGCTGCCGCGCTCGAGCGCTGGTCGCGCATCGAGGGGAACGCGGCCACAAGCGACGCGGCGGTGCTGTTCACACTTTTCGAATCGTTGGGCGCAGAGGTTCCGGCGCCGTTGTGGGAGGACCTTTTGATGGACGCGCCCCTGGTGACCGCCGCCGTCCCGAGCCCGGCCCATTGGTCGAGGCTGGCCGCCGCGGCGCAATCCGGGCGGGTGGGCGAGACGGTCCTGCTCGCGCTCTTGTCGCTGGGAGAGGGCGGACCGGGGCCTGCCAATCCCGTGGTCCTTGGTCACGTGCTCCGAAGCCTCGCAAGAATCGGTCTCGAAAATGAGGCCCGCGCGATCGCGGTCGAAGCGGCGCTCGCCGCGGGGCTTTGATGGCGACCGTGGGCGAAGGCGTCGCGGCGCTGTCGGCGGTGGGCGAGATCTTTCTCGAGATGATGGCCGCCGAGCGGGGCGCGGCCGCCAATACCGTGGATTCCTACCGGCGCGATCTGCACGACTTCACGCGCTTCATGGTAACCCGCGGACGCGCCATCGAAGACGCCGATGCGCGCCTCATGCGCCTTTACCTCGAGCGGCTTTCGCGCGCCGGAATGACGCCCGCGACGATCGCGCGGCGCTTGTCCGCGCTCGCTCAGTTTTTCGGCTTCCTGGTCACCGACGGGCGCCGCAACGACGATCCCATGTCGACCCTCGACCGGCCGCGGCAAACGCGCGGCTTGCCAAAAGCGCTGTCCGAGAGCGAGGTGGAGCTGCTTCTCGCGGCGGCGCATGAACGCAAAGGCCCCGAGGGCCTGCGCCTGGCGGCGCTCGTGGAGATACTGTATGCGACCGGACTTCGCGTGACCGAACTCGTCAGCCTGCCGCTTTCGGCCGTCGCGCGCGACGCCGAGACCCTGGTCGTGACCGGCAAGGGCGGAAAGGAGCGCATGGTTCCCCTGACCGAGGCGGCCCGGGCGGCGATCGGCGCCTATCTGGGGGTGCACGATCGATTCCAGGCGGCCGGCGCGGCGGGGCCAGCGAAGCGCTGGCTGTTTCCGTCTCGTTCGCGCCAAGGCCACCTGACGCGGGTCCGTTTCTCGCAGCTCCTCAAGGACCTCGCCCGCGACGCCGGCTTGGACGCGCGCAAGGTCTCCGCGCACGTGCTCCGTCATTCCTTTGCCAGCCATCTGCTGGCGAACGGCGCCGATCTGCGCTCGCTCCAGCAGATGTTGGGTCACGCCGACATCGCCACGACTCAGATCTACACCCGGATTCTCGACGAACGTCTGGTCGAGCTCGTCGAGACCGCGCATCCGCTCGCCGCGTCGAACGCGCGCGGCTAGGGGACGGATCGATGCGCAACTTCCTCGATTTCGAAAAACCGATCGCGGAACTTGAAGGCCGGATCGAAGAGCTCACGCGCGGCAATGGGGGCGACGCCGAGACCGACTGGGAAGAACTCGGGCGCCTTCAGTCGAGGCTCGAGAAGATGCTCGGCCAGACTTACGCCAAGCTCACGCCCTGGCAGACGACCCAGGTCGCGCGCCACCCCGACCGACCCCACATGCTCGACTACCTCGGCGCTCTCATCGAAGACTTCACGCCGTTGGCCGGTGACCGGACCTTTGGCGAGGACCGGGCCGTGATCGGCGGTCTGGGACGGTTTCGCGGTCGCAGTTGCGTGATCATCGGCCACGAGAAGGGCGCCGACACGGAATCGCGGATTTACCACAATTTTGGCATGGCCCGTCCCGAGGGATACCGAAAGGCGCAGCGCCTCATGCGCCTCGGCGACCGCTTCGGCCTGCCGGTGATCACCATGGTGGACACGGCCGGCGCCTATCCCGGCGTCGACGCCGAGGAGCGCGGGCAGGCGGAAGCCATCGCCGGCAGCATCCAGGCCTGCCTCGAGATCGAGGTGCCCCTGATCAGCGTCATCCTCGGCGAGGGCGGCTCGGGCGGCGCCATCGCACTGGCCGCCGCCAATACGGTGATGATGCTGGAGCACACCATCTATTCGGTGATCTCGCCCGAAGGCTGCGCGTCCATCCTGTGGCGCGATGGCGAGCCGGTTCGAGAGGCGGCCGAGGCCCTGAAGCTGACCGCGAGCGACTTACTCGCGCTTGGCGTCATCGACACGATCATCGCCGAGCCCCTCGGCGGCGCCCACCGCGACCGTTCGGCGACGATCGCCGCGGTCGGCGAGGCGCTCGAAAACGCTCTCGGGGCGTTGGCCGAGATCAGCGGCCCCGCCCTCAAGGCGACGCGGCGCGAGAAGTTCCTGGCGATGGGAAAGAACGGGCTCGGCTGACGCCTTGCCGCGGCGGTCAATCCGCCGGCGCGGCCTCCGCCGCACGGTGCCCGCCGTCCGCCTCGACGGATGCGGTCAGGCCGAAATCGTCGAGAACCGTGTAAAAGGCGGGGACCACGAGGAACACCAGCGCGGTCGCCGCCAACAGCCCGAAGGCAAGGCTGGTGACCAGCGGAATCAGGACCTGGGCCTGAAGGCTGGTCTCGGTCAAGAGCGGCAGGATCCCGGCCACCGTGGTCATGGACGTGAGCACGATCGCGCGAAAGCGTTGCCGGGCCGCGAGCCGGGCGGCGTCGGCGGCGCTTTCGCCCGCGCGCCGGCGGACGCGAATGAACGTCACCAACAGGATCGAGTTGTTGACCACGATCCCCGCCAGCGACGCAAGCCCGACCATCGACGGCATGGACAGATCGAGACCCATCGCCAGATGCCCGGCGACCACGCCGATCAGTCCAAGCGGAACGGCGGTCATGACGATGATCGGCTCGACGTAGCTTCGGAACAGGAAGCACAACAGCAGAAACACCCCGAGGACGCCGAGGCCGAAGTTGCGGCGCAACGAGGTCGCGGTGGTCTCGCCCTCTTCGACCTCGCCCTCCCAAGAGACCGAAATCGCAGGGTACCGTTCGCCGAGGCGCGGGACCCAGCGCCTGCGCGTATCGTCGATAATCTCGCCGACGTTGGCGAGCATGGTGTCCACTTCGCCCTGCACGGTCACCGTCCGGAGGCCGTCGACGCGGTTGATCCGCGCGAACCCGCGGCCCGGTTCCAGCACCGCGACCGCGCTCAGCGGGACCTGCTCGCCGCCCGGCGCCGTGACGGTGAAGGCCTCCAGGTCCGCGAGGCTGTCGCGATCGACCTCGCTCAGGCGGACGTCGATCTCGAAGGATTCGGGGCCCACCTGGATCTCGGTCGCGGTCTTGCCGTGAAAGGCCGAACGCAACTGGGCCGCGATCTCGGCGGCGTTGTGGCCAAGCGCGGTCGCGCCCTCGCGCAGGCGAACGCGGACCTCGGGCTTACCGGGCCTCAGGTCGTCGGCGAGGTCGACGACGCCCCGGTATGCGTTGAGCCAGCTCTGAAGCGAGAGCGACGCTTCCTTCAGCTCAACCAGGTCGGGGCCGCGCAACCGGATGTCGATCGCCCGGCCCGCCGGCCCCAGCTGCTTTTCCGCGAACTTTATGCTGATCACGTCGGGCAGCGCGCCCACCAGGTCCCGCCAGCGGGCGAGAACCTCGGCCAGGGGCGCGTCGCGCACCTCGGCGTTCAACAGATCGACCGATACGGTCGCCACGTGGGCGCCGGTCTCGTGGGCGTCCACGTTCTTGCTGAACTGGATGCCGACGTTGCGGACCAACGAACGCCCGTCGGGCTGGCGCGGCGAGAACTCCTCGTTCACGCGATCGAGCGCGCTCGTGATTCGGTCCACCACCCGTTCGGTGCGCTCGAGCGGGCTTCCCTGGGGCAGCAGCACGCGGGCCTCGATCACGTCGCCGTCCAAATCGGGGAAGGCCTGGAACTTGAGAACGCCGCCGGCGATGACGGAAACGGCGCCGAGAAACGCGAGGACCACGAGGCCAAGGGTGAGGTAGCGCCAGCGCACCGCGGCATCGATGGCGCGCCCCGCAAGCGCCTCTCGGGCCCATTCGACGCCGGCATCGAGCCGCCTGCGCACGGCTCCGCCTTGGAAAGGCTGCGCCGCCGACAGGGCGTGGGTCAGATGGCGCGGCAGGATGAGGAAGGCCTCGATCAGACTGACCGTCAGGGTGACGACGAGGATCACCGGCATCACCTTGAGGACCGCGCCGATGTCGCCCTTGAGGAAGGCGAGCGAGCCGAAGATGCAAACAGTGGTCAGGAACGACGCCACCACCCCCGGTGCCACCTGGCGGACGCCGGCCACCGCGGCGTCCACGGGCCCCAGGCCGTCGCGGCGGTGCACGGCGATGTTCTCGGCGATGACGATGGCGTCGTCCATGATCAGCCCGACGGCGATCAGAAGCCCGACCATGGTGATCATGTCGAACGAGTAGCCGATCACCGCCATGGCCGCGATGGCGCCGAGAAACGAAACCGGAAGCCCCATGGCCACCCAAAACGAAAATCGGAGGCTGAAGAACGCCCACATGGTGAGGAAGACCAGCACCAGGCCCTGGGCGCCGTTGGCGAGCAGCATGGTCAGACGGTCGCGGACGATCGACGAGATGTCCTGGGTAAGGGTGAAGGTGGTCGTCTGCGGGGCGAGGGCGCGTTGATGCTCGAGATAGGCGCTGAGCGCGTCGACCACGGCCAGGGTGTCGTCGCCCTTGCCCTTTTCGACGATCAGATACGCCGCGCGCTCGCCGTTGAAGACTACCTTTTCCTCGTCGAGCTCGAAGCGGTCGGTGACGGTCGCGAAATCGCCCAGGCGAACCTCAGCCCCGCTGTCGCCACCGATCACGATCAGGTCCTCGAATTCGCGCGGGTTGCGGCGTTCGTCGTCGAACCGGATCAGGACCGCGGAATCGGTGGTCTCGACGGTTCCGGCGGGCAAATCCACGCTCTGGCTGGCGATGATGTCGGCGATCCCGCCGACGCTGAGCCCGTATTGCCTGAGCGTGCTTGCCGGGATCTCGATGCGAATCTGGTGCTCCGAGAAGCCCTCGACCGTGACCTTGGAGACGCCGTCGATCAGCAGCAGGTCGTCCTTTACGCGTTCCGCGAAGGCCTTGAGATCGGGCGGCGCCATGGGGCCGGTGACGGCCACGGTCGCGACCAGGTCGGTTCGGCCCAACTGGCGGATCACCGGCCTCTCGGCGTCCTCGGGGAAGTTGTCGATCGCCTCCACCTCGGTCTTGACGTCGTCGAGGAAGCGCTCGATTTTGCCGCCCTCGCGCATCTGAAGGGTCGCGATCGCGAGGCCTTCGCGCGCCTCGCACCGTTTCTCGAACAGATTCTCGATTCCGTCGACCACGTCCTCGACGCGCTGGCAGATGGCCTCCTCGACGTCGGCCGCCGAAGCGCCCGCGAGCACGATGCGGACCTCGACCTCGTCGGCGGGGATGTCGGGAAAGGTCTCGCGCTTGACCAGGGGCGCAGCGACCAGGCCGGCGGCCAGGAAAACCGCCATCACCAAGTTCGCAGCCGTCGGGTGGGAGGCGAAGAAGCGGATCACCGGACCGGCCCGCGGCCTTCCGCCTCGGCGATCAGGGCGGCGAGCGCGTCCTCGTCGTCCACCGGCTCGAGCAGCATGCCGTCAATGGCCGGAATCAGATCGGAGATGACGACCCGCTCGCCAGCCTCCAGGCCTGCGCGGATGGCGGCGAAGTTGGTTTGATGGAACTGGACCTCCACCTCGCGCCGGCTGAGCCGTCGGTCCGCGCCGACCACGTAGACCCGGCGCCCCTGAAGGGCCACGCGGGGAATGACCACCAGATCGGAAAGCGCCCGCCCGCGAAGCTCGACCTCGACGAACATATTTTTGACGAGCGGCGGGTGCGTGCCCGGGCGGGCCCGGAAGTACGGTTGATCGACGGCGACGATGACGCCCACGGTCCGGGTCCGGGGATCGACGGTGTCGCTGATCCGCGCCACCCGGGCCGGCCATACGACGGTCTTCTCGCCCGCGTGCAGACGGACGATCGGCGTCAGCCCGAGGATGCGCTGAAGCTCGGGCATCACGGTCGCGGGCGTGATCCCGCCAAGCTCGACGCCCGAGAGGAGGCTCATCATCTTGTCGATGGGAAGCTGGGCCGAAACCTCGGAGATGTCGATCCCGTCGAAGACCGCCAGCACTTGGCCCCGATTGGCGTACTGGGCGCGCTCCACGTGAACCTCGGCTACGCGGCCGTCGAAGGGCGCGGTGATCGTGGTGCGCTCGAGGTCGAGCTGGGCGTCGGCGAGCCGGGCGCGAAAAAGGGCCACCTCGGCCTCCAGCGTCGCGCGTTCGGTGGGGACGAGGTTGAGCTGGTTCGCGAGCGTCTGCACGCTTAGTTCGCGGGCCAGGACGTTCCGTTCCTCCTGGTCCACGGCGGCCTGCGAGACGTTCTTCGAGCTCAGCAGCACGCGTTTGCGCTCGAGATCATTGCGGCTGAGGGCCAGGCTGCGCTTCTCGATGGTCAGCGAGGCCAGCGTGTTGTCCTCCTTGACGCGGAGCTCGGCGATCTGCGCCTGGGACGAACGGATGCTGGCCTCGATCTCGGCGATCGCGAGGCGGTACTTGGCGGGATCGATGCGCAGCAGCACCACGCCGTCGGCGAGGATCGCGCCCTTCTTGAGCTGGGGGTGGATTTCGACGATCCGGCCGTCCACCTCGGTGACCGCCTCCCAGACCTTGCCCGGTTGCACGATGCCGTAGCCGAGCGCGCGCGGGATCACCGAGACCGAGGGCGCGGCGATCGTCCGCACCTTGGTGGCCGTCTCGCGGGTCGGGATTCTCTCGGGCGGATCGCGTTGCGCCAGTGCATAAGCCACGAGCGCGATGCCGAGTACCACCGGCGGGACGATGAGTAGCCGTCTCAAGGCCGTGCGCGTGGCGGGCGTCATGGTGCGCGTGCTCCCTTCGCGGCGTCGGGCTTTGGCTTGAACACCGAGATCATGAGCGGGCTCCAGAGCGGCGGCGTATGGGTCAAGAGCCGCGAAAGGAACCCGTGCAGGCGATCCTCGGTGAAGCGGCGAAACCGGCTGCCGCGCCGCTCGGGCACCAGGGCCACGGTTTCGAACCCGGCCGCGAGTCCGAGTTGACGGAGGTTTCCGGGCGCGAAGGCGGTCTTGTGGGTCAGGTCCGCGTACTGGTGCTGCGCGGCCCAGGGCGAGGCCATGTTGGGAACCCGCACCGCGACCAATGCGTCTTTGGCGAGCGCGGGCTTGATGCGTTCGAGCAGCGCGACGCCCTCGTACGCCGAGAAATGCTCGAGCACGTCGAGCAGGAACACCCGATCGAAGGGGCCGTCGGCGGCGCAATCGTCGAGATAATCCCACGCGCTTGCGATGCGAACCTGGGCGGCAAGCTCGTCCGGCATGTACGCGAGCACCTTGGCATCGAGGTCGATTCCGACGAATCGGCGCACGCCCTTGTGGTGCAAGTATTTCAGGAACTGTCCGGTCCCGCAGCCGATCTCGAGGAACGACATGGCGGCGGCGCATCGCGCGGGCTCCCAGAACTCGCGGTCCAACCAGCGAACGTGCTTTGCGCGCAGATCGGGCGGCGCGTAATCCTTGTACTCGTCATAGACCGCGTAGAAATCCTCAGGTCTTTCGAAGCGCACGGTCCCGTTCCTCAAGCGATGTGATCTTCGGAACTATGGCCGACCGCGGCCTCGGGTCAACACGTTTGGGATCGCGCGCGGCTTCAGGGCCGACCCCACGGCGGGTCGTCCCGCAGGAAGCCTCGCGCCGCGCGGGCCTTGGCGAGGTTGCTGAGACACTTCTGCGGGCGAAGGGTGGCGAGCCCGGCCAGGGCCTCGCGCGCAAACCGGCGTACGAGCCGCCGCGCCTCGGCCCTGGCCTCCTCCTCGCTTCCGTGTTTGCGCTCGCAATGGAGGTGGCCCCAGGTCATGTTCCAGTCCTTGCGCAGCCGTGTGCGCACGCCGAGGCCCGCGGACGCGCCGCCCAAGTGCCGCGCCCGGGCGCTGGGATCGAGGACCAGGCTGTAGCCCGCCCGCGTCGCCCTGAGCGAGATGTCGGCGTCCTCGGCATAGAGGAAAAAGCTCTCGTCGAAGCCGCCGAGGGCGCGGAACGCCTCGGTCCGCCACAAGACGACGGCGCCCGTCAGGAACCAAGTGCAGAATGGACCCGAAGGGGCGTGCGCGATCTTGTGGTGGTTGCGCTCCCCGGCATGCATGACGTCGAGTTCGTTCTCGCCGTTTCGGTTGGTGAGAAGCGGCGCGACCGCGATCGCGCCAGGGCACGAATCCGCGGTGGCGATCAGGCGCTCGACGCATCCCGCCTCGATCTCGGCGTCGGGGTTGACGTGCAGGACGTATTCGGTCTCGGCCGCGGCGAATCCCAGGTTGCTCGCCCAGGCGAGGCCGTGGTCCTCGGTATTGCGGATGACGCGGGCCGAATCGTGCAGCGCCGTCGCCGCCTCGGCGGTCCCGTCGGTGCTGAGCGTATCGACGATCACGACGAGGCGCGCATCCGCGAGCGCGCCTAGCGAGGCGGGCAGGATGTCGCGCGAGTTGTGGACGACCATTACCACGGTGACCCGCTGCCATGGGTCCGCCGTGCTTGCCGCCGCCGGTTCGGTCATCGCTGCGCCCTCAGTCCCGGCCGGCGCGGCGTCTCAGATCGCGGCGCCGTGGCAGTGCTTGTATTTCTTTCCGGACCCGCAAGGGCAAGGCGCGTTGCGCGGAACCCGTCCCCAGGTCGCGGGGTCGAGGGGGTCGATGACGGCGGAGCGCGCCCTGACGCGCACCGGCGCTTGCGCCGGCCGGGGCCCGCGGTCGGGAACGGCGCCGCCGCCGGTTCCGGCGCCGACCTCGGCGAAGGCCGGATCGTCGTGGGTCTCGACCATATCGGTGCGCGGCCGTTGCACCGCCAAGCCCTCGGTCGGGTCGGCGTGCAGTTCGAAATGCGAGAGCACGGTGATCACCCGCTCGCGCAAGCCCCCCAGCATGGATTCGAACAGGTTGAACGCCTCTCTCTTGTATTCGTTCAAGGGGTCGCGCTGACCGTATGCGCGAAGCCCGATTCCCTGGCGCAGGTGGTCGAGGGTCAGCAGATGGTCCTTCCACACCTGATCGAGGATCTGGAGGAGGAGGCTTTTCTCCACCATTCGCACGACCTCGGCGCCGTAGTTGGCCGCCTTTTGCGCCATCTTGCGGTCGACCGCGTCGGCCAGGCGCGCGCGAATCTCGGCGTCGGCGATTCCCTCCTCGCCGGCCCAGTCGGCCACCGCCACGTCGAGCCCGAACATCCGCAACGCCTCTTCGTGCAGTGCGTCCGTATTCCATTGCTCGGGATACGCCTTCTCGGGGATGCAGCGCGCCACCATCTCGTCGAGCACCTCGTGGCGCATGTCGGTCACGGTCGCCGACACGTCGTCCGCGTCCATCAGCTCCTTGCGCTGTTCGTAGATGACCTTGCGCTGGTCGTTCATGACGTCGTCGAACTTCAAGAGGTTCTTGCGGATCTCGAAGTTGCGCGCCTCGACCTTCTGCTGCGCCTTCTCGAGGGCCTTGTTCACCCACGGGTGGATGATTGCCTCGCCCTCCTCGAGCCCGAGCTTGCGGAGCATGCTGTCGATTTTCTCGGAGCCGAAGATGCGCATGAGGTCGTCCTCGAGCGAGAGGAAGAACTTCGAAACGCCGGGGTCGCCCTGGCGGCCCGAACGGCCGCGCAACTGGTTGTCGATGCGTCGGCTCTCGTGGCGTTCGGTCCCCATGATGACGACTCCGCCCGCCTCGATCACCTTGCGCTTGTCCTGGGCGACCTCTTCGCGGATGCGGTCCGCGCGCGTGGCGCGCTCCGCCTCGTCGTCGATCCCTTCCAGTTCCTGGCGGATGCGCATGTCGGGGTTGCCGCCGAGCTGGATGTCGGTTCCGCGCCCGGCCATGTTGGTGGCGATGGTGATGGTGCCCGAAACGCCGGCTTGGACGATGATCGAGGCCTCTTGTTCGTGGTAGCGGGCATTGAGAACCTGATGCGGGACCTTGCGCTTCTTCAGAAGCCGCGAGAGATGCTCTGACTTCTCGATCGAGATCGTGCCGACGAGGGCCGGCTGGCCGCGGGCGCGGCAGTCCTCGATGAACTCGAGGATGGCGTCGTACTTCTCGTCCGCCGTCCGATAGACCTCGTCGTCCATGTCGTCGCGGATGCACGGCAGTTCCGTCGGGATGTCGACGACTTCCAGCTTGTAGATCTCCGAGAACTCGCCGGCCTCGGTCATGGCGGTGCCGGTCATGCCCGCAAGCTTCGGGTAAAGCCGGAAGTAGTTCTGGAAGGTGATCGAGGCCAGGGTCTGGTTCTCGTTCTGGATATCGAGGGCTTCCTTCGCCTCGAGCGCCTGGTGCAGGCCCTCCGAATAGCGCCGGCCTTCCATCATGCGGCCGGTGAACTCGTCGATGATCACGACGCGGCCGTCCTTGACGATGTAATCGGTGTCGCGGGCGAACAGCTTGTGGGCGCGCAGCGCCTGGTTGGCGTGGTGAACCAGCGAGACGTTGGCGAGATCGTACAGATTGCCGGCGCTCAGCAACCCCGATTCGCGCAACACGTCTTCAAGGTGCTCGGTGCCGGCCTCGGTGAAGCTGACCGCGCGGACCTTCTCGTCCTTTTCGAAATCCTCGTCCGCGAGCTTGGGGATCAGCTTGTCGATCGATTTGTAAAGGGCCGACGAATCCTCGGCCTGGCCCGAGATGATCAGGGGCGTGCGCGCCTCGTCGATGAGGATCGAATCGACCTCGTCGACGATCGCGTAATTGAAGGGCCGCTGGACCATTTCTTCAAGGCGGAACTTCATGTTGTCGCGCAAATAATCGAAGCCGAACTCGTTGTTGGTGCCGTAGGTGACGTCGGCGGCGTAGGCGCGGCGGCGTTCGTCGTCGGAAAGCCCGTGGACGATGCATCCCGAGCTGAGGCCGAGAAACCCGTAGATCTCGCCCATCCACTCGACGTCGCGCCGCGCGAGGTAGTCGTTCACCGTGACCACGTGCACGCCGGCGCCCTTGAGGGCGTTGAGATAGACCGGCAAGGTCGCGACCAGGGTCTTGCCCTCGCCGGTCTTCATCTCGGCGATCTGGCCGCGATGGAGGACGACCCCGCCGAGGATCTGGACGTCGAAATGACGCTGGCCGAGGGTGCGCTTGGCGGCCTCGCGCACGGTGGCGAAAGCTTCCACCAGGATTTCGTCCAGGGACTCGCCGGCCTCGAGGCGCTCGCGGAGCCAAGGCGTGCGCCCGCGGAGCGCGTCGTCGCTCAACACCTCGAGTGCGGGCTCGAGCGCGTTGGCCGCATCGACGTAAGCGCGCAGGGTCTTGAGGTAGCGCTCGTTGGCGGTGCCGAACACGCGCCGGGCGATGGCGCCGATCATGAATGGCCCTCGGACGATGGCGCGAAGGGATCGCGATTCGCGCGGATCCCGTTTGTTTCAAGAGTGTTCCAAGAGATAGAGCGCGCCCCGAGGTCTGTCAACGAGGCCGCGGGCCGGGGCGCAATCCCCGCCGGCACATGGGCTGAGAACGAAGCCGGCGCCCAGGCGACGTCGAGGCCGCTGGCCCCGAGGCGCTTCAAGCTCCGCCGCCCGGCGCCGCCGGGATCGCGGCTTCGTGCCACCGCGTCCGCGATCCGTGCCCACTGCGGCGCCCCAAGTTCAATCGGCGCTTTGAATTCCGGCAACGAAACCGGAACTCCGAATCGATTACATTGTGTCTAGCAAGACCCGAATCGGACAGCCCAAGTAGCGAGGAATCAAAGATGATAATGAGAGAATCAAATATGTTGTGCTTTGGGGGTCTATATTGAACGTGACCGAACCCCAAATCCTTACCTGCTTATCCACGACACTCCGCTTGGGAAGGCATATGTTCTTGGTACGTTC
>JAKZXM010000353.1:0-19067 GCA_047514975.1 Rhodospirillales bacterium | reverse complement strand
CAACCAGCCGCCCATGCGCAAGTTCACGTCCTCGCCGGTGCTCGATTGGCTTCTTGGGCGGTTTGCGGTCTCGCGCCGTCACGCGCTTCCGCCGAGCCATCTGTTGCGAGAGGTCTTCGAATCCTGCCGCAATTTTGCCGAGGCGAAAACGAAGCTCGTCCAAACGCCGCTTTGCGTGCCCGCGTTCTTCACCTTGAGCGGAACCGACGCAGGCGACGGCTGCGTCATCGAGCGCACCCGCGATGGCGCCTTCGTGCATGCGGGGCCGATCTCGGCGGCCAACCACTGGCTCGAGCCGCGGCTCGGCGGCTGGCCGCGCGGCGCCGACAGCGTCGAGCGGCTGGCCGAGATGACGGTGCGCGCGCCCCGGGCGGGCAATGATCTTTCCTGGCTGGCGCCGCCGATCCTGAACGCGACGACGCGACTGGCGGCGGTGGCCAACGCGCGCGCCGAAACCCTCGTCGTCCGCGGCTTCGAGGCGGACGGCCCCGCCACCCAGCTCTTCAGCGTGTGACCGGCGACCACCTCCGGGCCGCGAAGAACCAGCCCAGGCTGAGGAGCTCGAGCGCCAGCAAAACGCCGAGGGCGACGCGATAGGCGGCCGGCGCATACCCACCCTCGGTCGGCGGCCAGAGATCGATGACCTCGCCGACGCCCCACTGGAAGACGAACGCGCCGACGAAAACCAGCAGGTTGATGGCGGTCACGACCCTTCCGGCGAGCGCGGACGGAAATGCGCGGGTCAGCACCGGATAGAAGATGATGCCCGTGGTTCCGAAGAACCCGAAGATCAGCCAGAGCGGAATCGCGACGGCGGTCCACTGGAGGACGAGGCCGACTTGGACGAATATGAACACGCTCATGCCGATGGTGGGCACGATGATGGGATTGAGGCCCACCTTTTCGAGGCGCTCGGCCGCCCAGCCCAAGATGATGAACCCCGCCAGCATGGCCAGCGCGATCAGCAGCAGCATGTTGGCCACCCCGGTCCGATCGAGGCCGGCCACGTCGCGGAGCCACGGCCCGGCCCACAGGGTCTGGAACGCGAGGAACGTGCCTTGCGCGGTCAACGCAAGTGGCGCGATCCTCAGGAAAAAGGGGTGGCTGACGACCGCGAGCGTGCCCTTGATTTGTTCCTTCAACGTATCCCCTGATGCGCCGCCCTCGCGCTCGGGAACGACGAGGAACAGCAACAGCGCCGCCGCCCCGGTCAGCGCCGCGAGGCCCAGGAACACCCCCCGCCAGTCGGTTAGCTGAAGGACCGCCTCGACCGGCACCGTGGCCGTCATGGCGCCGATGCTGCCCACCGCCAGATGAAGGCCGTTGACGGTCGCAAGGCGGACGCCCGGAAACCAGAGTACGTAGGCCTTGAAGGCGCCCATGAGGCAGGCCGAGACGCCAAGCCCGATCAAGGCCCGGCCCAAGATCAGGCCGGTCGCGTTGGACGAGACCGCGAACACCAGCGCGCCGGCGGCCGCGATCACGAGAAGGCTCGCCTCGGTCCGGCGCGGGCCGAAACGGTCGAGAAGGATGCCGAGCGGAAGCTGAAAGGCGGCGAAGGTCAGGAAATAGGTGCTCGTCAACAGTCCCAGGAGGGAGGCGTCAAGGCCGATGTCACGCACCAGATCGGGCGCGATCACCGCGTTGATGGTGCGGAAGAGATAGCTCAGGAAATAGGCGATGGCGAACGGGACGAAGACGCGAAGCACGACCATGCGAAGGGGGCCTTCCGTGGGCGCGGGCGAGGCACGCTCGCACGCTCCGGGGCGGCGGGATCGAAGCGGCGGAGCGGCGGCGATAATAACGGATTTTCGGAAACGCAAAATGTGGCACGATCGCGCTTCCCCGATTGGACCGAGGGACGCCGCATCGGATGTCGGCCGAAAAGACGACGAAAAAAGCGCCGCCCGTGGATACGAAGGGCTGGGACGCCGCCGTCCAGGCGATCAGCGACTGGCTGATCGCTGAGGCATTGGGTCGCATCCGGCTCGATTCCCTGTTCGGGGAACTCGGCGACCGGCTCGTCGCCGCCGGCGTGCCGGCCTCGCGCGGTTATCTCGCCATGAGCACTCTGCACCCGATGTTCGAGGCCACCGCGGTCGTCTGGCATCCCGGCGACGGAACCGAGATCACGCAATTCCGCCGCGGCTTGAGCGCCGAGGACGTCTGGCGGAGAAGTCCGCTGGCCTACATGTTTGAGAACGACCTGGCCGAGCTTCGGGCGCGCCTCGATGACGCCGAGGCCCGCTCGCAGTTTCCGCTGTGGGAAGAACTCGCCGCCCAAGGTGCGACGGAATACCTGGCGCTCGTGACGTCATTCGTCGGCGATCCCGGGGCCGCCGAGCGTCGCGACGGAATGATCACGTCTTGGACCACGGACCGGCCCGGCGGCTTCGCCGAGCATCACGTCCAGGCCTTGAAAAGGCTGCAGACCCGGCTCGGCGTCGCGGTCAAGATCGCGACCCGCGAGCAGATGGCGATCAACGTGGTCTCGGCCTACCTCGGCCCGCACGCGGGCCGGCGCGTGCTCGAAGGCCAGATCGGCCTCGGCGACGTCGAGACGATCCCCGCCGTGATCTGGTTCTCGGACTTGCGCGATTCGACCGCGCTTTCGGAGCGCCTGGGCGCAGACGCGTTCCTCGACGTCTTGAACGAGTACTTCGAGTGTGCCGCGGGATCGGTGCTCGACCACGGCGGCGAGGTGCTGCGCTTCATCGGCGACGCGGTGCTCGCCATCTTTTCCATCTCAGGCCCAGGCGGACCCGAGCGGGCCGCGCGCATGGCGCTGGCGGCCGCACGCGACGCAGGCGCGCACATGGTGACCGTCAACGCGCGCCGCGCCAAAGAGGGAGCGGACGCGATCGCGTTCGGGGTCGGGCTTCACTTCGGCGAGCTTCTGTTCGGCAACATCGGCGTGTCGGAGCGGATCGAATTCTCGGTGATCGGCCGGGCCGCGAACGAAGCGAGCCGGCTCGAAGGGCTGACCAAGTCGTTGGGACGGGCGTTGGTCGTCTCGGCGGCGTTCGCTCGGCTCGTGGCGCTCGAGTGGGAGAGCCTCGGCCGTCACCGGCTCGCCGGATTGAGCGAGGATTCCGAGGTATTCGCTCCGCCGCCGTGAGCGGCGCGGAACGGGCGTCTAAAGCAGGCCCAGCGATTTGAACGACTGGGTGCCGCCCTTGGCGACCACCACGTGGTCGTGGAGCTCGATCCCCAGTTTCTCGCCCGCGTCCCTGACCTCGCGCGTCATGGTGATGTCGGCTTCGGACGGGGTCGGGTCGCCCGAGGGGTGGTTGTGGACCATGATCAGCGCCGTCGCCCCCAGCTCCAGCGTCCGCTTCACGATCTCGCGCGGATAGACCGGCGTGTGGTCGACGGTCCCCTTCTGCTGGATTTCGTCGGCGATGAGCACATTCTTGCGGTTGAGGAACAGGATCCGGAAACGTTCCGTCCTCTCGAACGCGAGGCTTGCCCGGCAATAGTCCATGAGCGCCTCCCAATTGTTGAGGACCGGGCGCTGCATGACCCCCTCGCGGAGCAGCCTCTGGGCCGCGGCGTGGACGGCCTTGAGCGCCGTCACCGCGCCTTCGCCGATGCCTTCGACCTGGGACAGCCGTTCGGGCTCGGCGCTGATGACCTCGGCGAACGAGCCGAAACGCCGCAACAGCTCCTTCGCCAACGGTTTGACGTCGCGGCGCGGTTGCGCGCCGAAGAGCAGAATCTCGAGCATCTCGTAGTCGGGCATGGCCTCGGCGCCGCCCTTCAGGAACCGCGCCCGTAGCCTCTGGCGGTGACCGTGATGGTCGGCCTTCTCAGCCACGTCCGGACACGTCGTAGGGCGGCGCATCGAGGCCGGCCGGCGAATGCGTGAAAACCTCGTGGCCGTCGGCGGTCACGCCCAGCGAATGCTCGAACTGCGCCGAAAGCGAGCGGTCCTTGGTGACCGCCGTCCACCCGTCGCCGAGGATCTTCACGCCGTAGCGCCCCGCGTTGATCATCGGCTCGATCGTGAAGAACATGCCTTCGCGGAGCACCGGCCCCTCGCCCGGGCGGCCGAAGTGCATGATGTTGGGGGCGTCGTGGAAAACCCGCCCGAGCCCGTGGCCGCAGAAGTCGCGGACCACGGAAAAGCGGTGCGATTCAGCGAAATCCTGGATCGCGTGGCCGATGTCGCCCACGGTGGCGCCCGGGCGAACCACCTTGATCCCCTCCCACAGCGCGGCGAAGGTAATCTCGACCAGACGCCGCGCCTTGACCGTCGGCGCGTCGACGAAAAACATCCGGCTGGTGTCGCCGTGCCAGCCGTCGAGGATGACGGTCACGTCGATGTTCATGATGTCGCCGTCGCGAAGCCGCTTGTCGCCCGGAATCCCGTGGCAGACGACGTGATTGATCGACGTGCAGATGGATTTCGGAAAGCCGCGGTAGCCGAGCGGCGCCGGCGTCGCCCCGTTCGCGACGATGAAGTCGTGGCACAGCCGGTCCAGGCGTTCCGTCGTGACCCCGGCCGTCACGAACGGCGTGATGGTGTCGAGGGTCAGGGCGGCCAGCTTGCCTGCCCGTCGCATACCCTCGAAATCGTCGGCGTCGTGGATGACGATCCGGCGGCCGTCGGGGGCGCGGTAGCTCGTGGTCTCGTCGTGCATCGCTCAATTATGCCATTCGGGCGCGATCATAGCATCCCGCCGGTGCGGGCGCGCGCTCAGGCGGTGGCCAAGGGCGTCGACAGCGCGATCTCGTCCGGCGTCACCCGGCACCCGTAGCACAAGACCTCGACGCCCGCCGCCACGGCTCGCGAATAGGCCTCGCCATACCGGGGATCGATGTCGGCGGCGATCGCGAGCCGGCGGCAGTCGCCGCGCTGAACGAGGTAGAACATCACGGCGCGTCCACCTTGGCGCGCCACCTCGGCGAGCTCGCCGAGATGCTTGGTGCCGCGCGCCGTGACGGCGTCGGGGAACTCGGCCGGCGC
The DNA here is from genome assembly GCA_047514975.1 of Rhodospirillales bacterium. Lineage (GTDB taxonomy): Bacteria > Pseudomonadota > Alphaproteobacteria > Rhodospirillales > JASLLV01 > JASLLV01. The sequence continues at coordinate 14,098 of JAKZXM010000353.1, read as the reverse complement.
GTCCGCGTCCCGGCCGCGGCGCATGGTGACGTTCTTGACCTCGACGTAACACGGTGGGCGCCCGTCGCCTTCTAGCAGGAGATCGATGCGCGAGTTGGTTCCGTAGCGGACCTCGCGGCGGATGCTCGCGTAGCCGTCAAGCTCGCTGACGGCGCCCTCGGCGAGGGCGGCTGCGACCAGTCCGTTGGGGTGAAAGGTGTTGATGCCCACGAGCTCGCCCGCGACGTCGATCAGCTCCCACGTATAGTGGAGCTTGCGTTCCGGGTTTCGGCTCGGAGACAGCCACACGCGCGAGCCGGGCGCATCGACGCCCAGCATGGAGCCGGGGTTGGGACAATGCGCCGTCACCGGCTCGCCGTCTCCGATCTCGACCTCGCTCAGGAACCGCTTGTAGCGCCGGACGAGGGTGCCGGGGATCAAGGGATCGGGGAATTTCATCGGCGCTCGGGCGGCGAGCCATACGCGTCGGACTTGGGGACGTCTGCCAAGGCGAGGATTCCGCTTGCGGTCGCTGCCGGGGGGCCGAGATTAATGCATTATCCGCCTTGGCGGAACCGGGCGACCTGAGCAACCGGTGGCGGCCTCGCCGTACCTGGGCGAGAGGGGGCGCTCGCAAGCGCGGCGGCGAGACGCGATTGCGCGCTGCCCGGCGCGAGCGGGCGTTGCTGCGAGGGATCCGGCGCCCAGCCCGTCATGTAGAGCACGCAGAAGCTCGCGCGCACCCCGCCGTCGGCGCCGCCGAATGCGGCCCGGTAGCGCTCGGCGGCCGCCATCACCGTGGCGCGCCGGGTCATTGCCTTGCGTCGTTCGATGACGGCGTTGGTCTCGCCCATGGCGCGCAGCTCGCGAAAGAGGCGAAAGGGATCGGCGTACTCGAGCGCCACCGTCTCGGTGTCGACGACCGCAAGCGCGAAGCCTGCGCGCTGGAGAAGATCGCCCGCGGCGCGCGCGTCGGCGAAGGGCGAGACGCGCGGGCTCAGGCCCCCTTCCTCGGCGTCCTCGGCCCAGGCGAGGGCATCGCGCAGCTCGGCCAGGGTTCCGCCGCCGAACATCGCGGCGGCGAACAACCCGTCGGGCTTCAGCGCCGTTCGGATCTGAAGAAGCGCGCCGGGAAGGTCGTTGACCCAGTGCAGGCTCAGGCAGCTCAGGACCAGATCGAACGTCTCCGGGCCGAACGGCAGCAGCTCCTCGTCCGCGGCCAGCGCCAGCGATCCGGCCCGCCCGGCCATGGCGGGCGACAGATCGCACTGGATCAGGGACTCGATGCCGCCGTGGGCGCCGATCTGGCGCCCGAGCTGGCCGCCGTGGCATCCCAAGTCGAGGGCCGACGGAAAGCGGCGCTTGACGTCGTCGAGGCGGTCGACCAGCCGTTCGCCCACCTCGCGAAACAGGAAATCGTGGGCATCGAGGGCCGGTGCGGCACGATCGCGGTGCCGGCGGACCGCCGTTCGGTCGAACACGTGCATGACGGGCGCTTTGATCCCCGTGGGTCGGATTCGGCCGCGGCCAGTGTATCATCGTGCCGCAACCGGCGCGTGGAGGTAAAGGGCATGGTCGGTTCGGCGTTGCCGGGTCTCGGGTTCCTGCGGCGGCTGCCGCGGCTGGCGCTCGACGTTGTGCTGCCGCCCCAGTGCCTGGGGTGCGAGGCGATCGTGGACGAGGTGGGCGCGATGTGTCCGCGCTGTTGGAACGCGATCCAATTCATTGCCGAGCCGGTCTGCGGGGCCTGCGGCGTACCGTTCGCTTATGCGCTCGGTGGGAACGCATTGTGCGGCGCGTGCGTTCGCGAGCAACCTGCGTTCGCGCGCGCCCGGGCGGCGTTCGTTTACGACGACGCCAGCCGGCGGCTCGTGCTCGCGTTCAAGCACGCCGACCGCACCGACGCCGCGCCGGCCTTCGCCGAGTGGATGGCGCGGGCGGGCGCCGAGCTTCTCGCCGATGCCCATGTGATCGCCCCGGTCCCGCTCCATTGGACGCGGCTGTTCCGACGCCGCTACAACCAGGCGGCGCTGCTCGCCGCCGCCTTGGGCGCGAAGGCGGGCGTTCCGGTGGCGCCGGAGTTGATCGTGCGCCGCCGGCGGACGCCGTCGCAGGGCGGTCTCGGGCCCTCGGCCCGGCGCCGCAACCTCGCCGGGGCGTTCGCCGCCCCGCCGGGAGGCGCGGAGGCGATCGCAGACAGGCGCGTGCTCCTGGTGGACGACGTGCTGACCACCGGGGCCACGGCGGGCGCGTGCTCCCGAGCCCTTCTCAAGTCCGGCGCGGCGGCCGTCGACGTGCTGACCCTCGCCCGCGTGGTGCGCCCGTCCGCTTGAGAGGCTTTCGAATGCAAACCGAGGCGCGCGCGCCTATGGTGTGGTTCCCCGAGCGCGGGACGCGCCGGAGTACGAGTATTGGCTGAGATCGAGATCTACACCTCGCCGTTCTGCGGTTACTGCTATCGGGCGAAGGCCCTGCTCGACGGCAAGGGTGTCGCGTACCGCGAGATCGACGTCGTGTTCCACCCGGCGAAACGGAGAGAGATGGTGGATCGCGCCGCCGGCGCCCGCGCGGTGCCGCAGATCTTCATCGACGATTTGCACGTGGGCGGCAGCGACGAGCTTGCCGCGCTCGAGGCCGCGGGCCGCCTCGATCGGCTTCTCGATCGCGGCGACGGTGCTTGAATGGGTGCAGGCAGCATCTCTCGCCCCTGGAAATCGGTGTGTTTTGGGACTAACTTAGGGCCACGCGTCTCGCGTTCGGTGAAGGAGTGAACGCCCGCCCATGATCGTCTACCAGCTTGCGTGTTCGCAGGGCCACGAGTTCGAGGCGTGGTTTCGCGACGGCGCGACGTACGACCGCGAGGCGCGGGCGCGGCGAATCGAGTGCCCGCACTGCGCCGACACCAAGGTGACCAAGGCGCCGATGGCCCCCCACGTCGCCAAGCGTTCGGCGCGGCGCAAAGTGGCCGAAACGCACGCTCGCGAGGTCGCCCAAAAGTACGTGCAGGCGGCCGAGACGGTGCGCGAGCACGTCGAGGCAAACTGCGACTACGTGGGTCCGGAATTCGCCGAGGAAGCGCGTCGTATCCATTACGGCGAGACCGAGAAGCGCGGCATCTACGGCGAAGCGACCGATGGCGAGGCCAGCGAGCTTAACGAAGAGGGGATCGACTATCAGCGCATCCCCTGGACCCAGCGCAAGACGCACTGATGGGTGCCGCCGGCGCGCAGCCCGCGGCTCAGTCCTTGAGCGCGAATGCGAGATAGTTGACGGCGACGTCGCGCCCGATGCGCCATTCCCCGCTGAGCGGCCGGTAAACGAGACCCGCGAACTCGACGATCTCGACGCCGCCGCCCCGAAGCCCGCGCGCGAGTTCAGACGGCCGCACGAAGCGGCGCCAGTCGTGGGTGCCGGCGGGCACCCAGCGAAGAACGTATTCGGCCGCCACCTTGGCCAGCGCCAGCGAGCGCAGCGTGCGATTGATGGTCGAAAGCACCATCGCGCCTCCGGGCTTGAGAAGCGCGGCCGTGGCGGCGAGGAAGGCGTCGACGTCGGCGACGTGCTCCACCACCTCCATGTTCAGCACGACGTCGTAGGCCCGGCCTTCGGCGGCGAGCGATTCCGGAACGGCGACTTCGTATGCGATGTCGAGGCCGGCGTCGCGCGCGTGCGCCTGGGCGACGAGGATGTTCTCGTCGGCGCCGTCGATCCCGGTGACGGTCGCGCCGAGGCGCCGCATGGGCTCGCACAACAACCCCCCGCCGCAGCCGATGTCGATCACGTCGAGCCCGCGAAGCGGCCGCGGCGTCTCGGCGTCGCGCCCGAAGTGCTGGACGATGTGGTCGCGGGCAAAACGCAGGCGCACCGGGTTGATCAGGTGCAGGGGCCGGAAGGCGCCGTCGGCGTCCCACCAGGCCGACGCCTGGGCCGCGAATCGCGCGATTTCGACCGCGGACGCGGACGATCCGGCGGCCGTCGCTTCGCTCGCGCCTCTCCGCGCCCGAGGCATTGCCTTTCCCCTTCGATCCGGCGCCGCTCTTGCTTCGCGCGCCCGCGCCGGAGTATGTAATGGCGCCCGTTCGACTGCAACCGGCCCCTCGCACCGTTCCGATCGAGATCGACCCCGCCGTCGCGGAATGCGACCTCGGCGGGGCCTCGCTCCGGCCGGCGGCGCGGGCGCGAATGACAAGAGGGGCCCCATGGCCCGCATCGTTCAAAAGTTCGGCGGCACCTCGGTGGCGGATCTGGATCGGATCAAGGCCGTCGCCCGCCGGGTGGCGCAGGCGGCCGCCGACGGCGACGAAGTGGTGGTCGTGGCCTCGGCCATGGCCGGCGTCACCGACGAGATGGTGGAGCGCGCGAGCGCGATCAGCTCGCCTAACGACGCGCGCGAGCACGACGTGGTCGCTTCCACCGGCGAGCAGGTCGTCTGCGGGCTTCTGGCACTGGCGTTGCAGAACCGCGGCGTGAGTGCGCGGTCGTGGCTCGGCTGGCAAATCCCGATCCGGACCGACGGCGACCACGGGCGGGCGCGGATTCTCGCAATCGAAACGGACGCGTTGGAAGCCTGTCTTGCCTGCGGCGAAGTGCCGGTCATCGCCGGCTTCCAGGGACTCGGGCCCGACCAGCGGGTCACGACCCTGGGCCGGGGCGGGTCCGATACCAGCGCGGTCGCGCTGGCGGCGGCCCTGGGGGCGGAGCGCTGCGACATCTTCACCGACGTGGACGGGATCTTCACCGCCGATCCCCGTATCGTTGCCAAGGCGCACAAGCTGGATAAAATCACCTACGAAGAAATGCTCGAGATGGCGTCGCTCGGCGCCAAGGTTCTCCAGGCCCGGGCGGTCGGCCTGGCGATGCGGGAAGGCGTGCGGCTGCGCGTTCTTTCCAGCTTCGGCGACGGTCCCGGGACGCTCGTTGTCGACGAGGATGAAATCGTGGAAAAGCAGTACGTCAGCGGAATCGCCTACAGCCGGGACGAAGCCAAGATCACCCTGATCCGGGTCCCCGACCGGCCGGGCGTGGCCGCCGATATCTTCGGGCCGTTGGCGGACGCCAACGTCAACGTCGACATGATCGTTCAGAACGTCTCCGCCGACGGCAAGGCGACGGATCTTACGTTCACCGTCACCGAAGGCGATCTCGACCGCGCCCTTCAGGTGCTGGGAGAGCACAGGAAGGCCCTCGGCTACGCCGATCTCGTCTCGGACGCCAACGTGGTCAAGGTCTCGGTCATCGGCGTCGGGATGCGGAGCCACGCCGGCGTGGCGCAATGCATGTTTCGCGCGCTCGCCGAAAAGGGCATCAACATCCAGGTCATCTCGACTTCGGAAATCAAGGTCAGCGTCCTGATCGCCGAGGAATACACCGAGCTCGCGGTGCGATCGCTCCATGCCGCGTACGGTCTCGACGCCGCCTGAACCCGGGCACCGAGCGCCGCGCGGGCACGGGGCCACGATTCGCAGGCCGTAGATCATGCAGCACCGTCCGATCTCGCCGGTCCCGCGCCGTCTGTTGGCACGGGTGCGAGACGTCATGGCCGGCGCCGGAGCCGCGGCCGAGCGGCTGGAACGCATCGCCGCCATCATCGCCGCCGACCTGGTCGCCGAGGTCTGCTCGGTTTACGTGCGGCGCGCCGGCGACGTGATGGAGCTGTTCGCGACCCAGGGCCTCAATCCCGACGCCGTCCACAACACGAGGCTGCGGATGGACGAGGGACTGATCGGAGACATCGCCGCCAACGCGCGCCCCCTGGCGCTGGCCGACGCCCAGCACCATCCGAACTTCGCCTATCGGCCCGAGACCGGCGAGGAGATCTACCAGTCCCTGATGGGGGTTCCGATCCTCCGCGGCGGTCGCGTTATCGGCGTGCTCGCGGTTCAGAACAAGACCCGCCGCAGCTACGCCGAGGAAGAGGTGGAGACGTTGGAGACCGTCGCCATGGTGCTCGCCGAACTGGTGGCCGGCGGCGAGCTGATCGAAACGGACGAGTTTCTGCCGGCCGACGGCACCGCGGTTCTGCCGCTCAGGCTCGAGGGCGTGACCCTGAATGGCGGACTGGGGGCCGGGGTCGCGGTCCTCCACCAGCCCCAGTTCCGCGTCGGCGAGCTGGTGGCCGAAGATCCGGCGCGCGAGCTCGAGCGCCTGCGCCTGGCTGTCACCGAAATGCGCGGCGCGCTGGACACCATGTTGGGGTCCACCGAGCTTTCGGGGCGCGGCGAACACCGCGCCGTCCTCGAGACCTATCGAATGATCGCCGATGACGTGGGCTGGCTGACGCGCATCGAAGAGGCCGTCGGCACCGGGCTCACCGCCGAAGCGTCGGTCCAGATGGTGCACAGCGACATCCGGGCCCGGTTGGGAAAGGCGCCGGACCGATACCTCCGCGAGCGGCTTTACGATTTCGAGGACCTCGCCAACCGGTTGCTCCGTCATTTGGCCAAAGGCGAGCCGGCGCGGCGCGAGGTCGATACGGCCGCCGACGTGATCGTGGTGGCGCGTTCCATGGGTCCCGCGCAGCTTTTGGACTATCACGGGCCGTCGCTCCGCGGCCTGGTGCTGGAGGAGGGCTCGCCCACCATGCACGTGGCGATCGTGGCCCGCGCTCTCGATATTCCGGTCGTCGGTCAGGCCAAGGAAGCGTTCACGCGGATCGAACAGGGCGATCCGGTCCTCGTCGACGGCGACAACGCCGTGGTCTTCATCCGCCCCGGCGAGGACGCGCAACAAAACTTCGCCGAGGCCATGCGCGCGATCGCGCAGCGGCGCGCCGGCTTTGCCACCCTGCGCGACCTGCCGGCCGAGACCCGCGACGGAGAAAGAATCAGCATTAACATCAATGCCGGGTTGCTGGCCGACATGCGTTTCCTCGGCGAGATCGGCGCCGACGGGATCGGGCTGTTTCGCACGGAGATCCCGTTCATGGTGCGCGCCGAGTTCCCCAGCATCGAGGCCCAGCGCGCGCTCTACACCGATATCCTGGACCAGGCCCAGGGCAAGCCGGTCCTGTTCCGGACCCTGGACGTGGGCGGCGACAAGACGCTGCCCTATTGGAAGCACGCGCAGAGCGAGAACCCGGCGATGGGATGGCGCGCGATTCGCGTCTCGCTGGACCGCCCGGCGATGCTCCGCCAGCAGATCCGGGCCCTCATCGGCGCGGCGGCGGGACGCGAGCTGCGCGTCATGTTCCCGATGATCGCCGAGGTTTCGGAGTTCGACGCGGCCCGCGAGATCCTCGATCGCGAGGTGCAACGCGCGCGCGGGCGCGGCGCCGAGACCCCGACCGCCGTCGAGGTGGGCGCCATGCTCGAGGTTCCGTCGCTGATCTTCCAACTCGATGCCCTGCTGTCGCGGGTCGACTTCGTCTCGGTCGGCACCAACGATCTTTTCCAGTTCCTGTTCGCCTCCGACCGGGGCGACCCGCGGCTCGCCGAGCGCTACGACTTCCTCTCGCCGGTCACGTTCGCCGTTCTGCGGACGGTTCTCGAGGGTTGCCGCGAGGCCGGCGTCCCGGTGGGCGTCTGCGGCGAGGCGGCGAGCCGCCCCCTCGACGCGATGGCCATGATCGGTCTCGGATTCCGCAACCTTTCGGTCCCGCCGCCCGCGGTCGGGCCGGCGAAGTCGATGATCCGCAGCCTGACCCTGGGGCCACTGACCAGCTATTTGGGGACGCTTGAGACCCTCACCCATCACAGCGTGCGAGAGCAGTTGAGGGAGTTCGCTCTCGATCATGGAGTATTGATTTAAGACTCATGTCTTTTCCTCTTGAAACTCATGGACTTTCTGCGAAAATGCCAAGCCACGAAAAACCCGAGGGTTTGGGCTCCTTTCAGCAGCCGGACGGGATGTGCCGGTGGCCAAGGCGCCGAGGCCCGCCGTTGCGGACGGGCAAGGCGGGGTGCGTGGGTTGCCATTCGTCGCGCCTTGAATTACACTGACTGATTGTTCTTGCCGGCCCGCACTGACGCAGGGCGAGGGGTGTTGGAAAGCGAAAATAGGACGAAAGATCGACCGGGCGTGGGGGCGGTTCTGCGCGCGTCACGTCTGCGGCTGGGAGAGGATCTGCGCGACGTCGCCGCGATCCTGCGCATCCGCCATTTCTACCTCGAGGCCATCGAGGAAGAACGTTACGCGGACCTGCCGGGTCCGACCTATGCCATCGGATTCGTTCGTGCGTACGCCGAGCACACGGGGCTCGACAGCGACGAGGTGGTCCGGCGCTTCAAGCGGGAAATCTCGGGCGTGCAGGAGGCGGCGGACCTCGTCTTCCCGACGCCCATTCCCGAACGCAGCATTCCGGGCGGAGCGATCGCGTTCGTGGGCGTCGTCATCGCCGCGCTTGCCTATGGCGCATGGTATGCGAGCACGTCGGACCAGCGCCTCTTCGTCGAGCTGATCGCGCCGCTGCCCGAGAAGCTCGCGCGCCTCCTGCCGGGCGAGGACGCGCCGAGGACGCCGGAGCCGCGCAGCGAAGGGGCCTCCGCCGCCGCGCCGCCTGGGCCCGTGTCCACGGATGACGGAACGGACGTTCGTCGCTTCGACCGCTCCCCCGGCAACGGGCGCGTCGAAGCCGTGCCGGCGGAGCGGGTGACGTTCGATCCGCCGTTGCCCGCGGTCCGGCCCGCTCCGGCGCCCGTCGTCGTGGTCGAGCCGATCGGGACGCGGGATTTCGAGACCCCGGCGCCGGCCGCGAGCGAGACCACGCCCGCCGAGGCGCCCCCGATCGTGGTCACGGCGACCGAACTCGAAGCCGCGCGCCTGATTCCCGCGCTCGAGATTTCGAGCGGCGACGCCGCGGCGACGGACCCGAACCAGGACGCGGTCGCGATTCCGGGCGGCGCGGTCGAGGAGGCGAGCCCCGCCGTCGTGGTCGTGGACGCGGTTCGCACGACAACCGAAGACGGGAGTGAGGTTCGACCGCGGCAAAGCGGCGGCGTGCCGGAACCGCCGCTCGAACGCGCCTTCATCGGCGGTGCGCCGGCCGGACCGGACCCGGAGCCTTCGATGGCCGGTCGCGGGGCGGACGAAATGCTGCGAACCGGCGCCGGCCGGGATTCGTTCGTTCGCGTCGATGGGGACTTGGCGACGCTGAGCGGTGCGGTCGAGGCGTCTTCCGCACCGATCCCGTCCGCGGCGAGCGAGGAGGCCCGTCTCGTCGATGCCGCCGACGAGACCGCAATGGACGCGCCTTCGCTCGGAGAGCGGGTGGACGCGCCCGATGCTGAAGCCGGCCTCGATGGGTCTTCCCCACCGGTCCCGCCCGGGGCGGGCGAGGTGGCCCGTCTCGTCGAGGGCGCCGATGAAACGGCAATGGATGCGCCGGGCCGTGACGCGGCGGGTCGCGAACCGACCGGCGACGGCGCCACCGAAATCGTCGTGCGCGCGAAGATGTCGAGCTGGATCCAGGTCCGCGACGACGCCGGAAACGAGCTTCTGATGACGCGCCTGATGCGGGCCGGCGACACCTACCGCGTTCCGGACCGGCCGGGGCTGCGGCTGTTGACCGGGAACGCCGGAGCCCTCGAGATCCTGGTCGGCGGCGAGGAGGTTCCGGCGATCGGGCCGGTGGGCGCCGTTCGAAGGGACGTCGCCCTCGACCCTCGGCGGCTTCTCGACGGCACGGCGACCTCGGAATAGGGAGGTTTCGTCGCCCCGGCGCAAAGGCCATCGGCGCGTGGCGCTGACGCCGGGCCGACGGGTGCCCCAACCGATGGCCCAATTGATGGATTGACCGCGCGCCGCGCGTTGCGGCAAAAACGTGGTCTCGGCCGAACCCGACCCGCCTTTGCGCGAAAGGGCGCGAACCATGCCCGACGGTGATCCCCTGCCCGAACACCGACGCCGGAGCGTCCCGGTCCGGATCGGGGACGTCGTCGTCGGTGGCGGCGCTCCGATCGTCGTTCAGTCCATGACCAACACCGACACCGCCGACATCGCCGCGACGATCGCCCAGGTCGCGGCGCTCGCCGGCGCCGGGTCCGAGATCGTGCGCATCACCGTGGACCGCGCCGACGCGGCCGCGGCCGTCCCGCGCATCCGCGAGGGCCTCGACGATCTCGGCGTCCACGTCCCCCTGGTCGGCGACTTCCACTACATCGGCCACACGCTGCTGAGCGCCTATCCCGACTGTGCGCGGGCGCTCGCAAAATACCGCATCAACCCAGGCAACGTGGGATTTGGCGACAAGCACGACACCCGCTTCGCGACCATGATCGAGGTTGCGCTGAAGGAAGACCGCGCGGTGCGGATCGGCGTCAACTGGGGCAGCCTCGACCAGGAGCTGCTGGCTCGTCTCATGGACGACAACGGGCGTTCGCCGCACCCTCGGGATTCGGCCGCCGTGATGCGCGAGGCGCTCGTGGTCTCGGCCCTCGAGAGCGCCCGGCGCGCCGAGGAGATCGGCATGGAGCGCGACCGCATCGTGCTTTCGTGCAAGGTCAGCGGCGTCCAGGACCTGATCGCCGTCTATGGCGAGCTTGCGCGACGAGGCGATTACGCCCTGCACCTGGGACTGACGGAAGCCGGCATGGGCTCGAAGGGCATCGTTGCCTCGACGGCGGCTCTGGCGGTCCTCCTGCAACGCGGGATCGGCGATACGATCCGGATCTCGCTGACCCCCGAGCCCGGCGGCGATCGCACGCGCGAGGTGGTGGTGGCCCAGGAAATCCTCCAGACCATGGGGCTCAGGTCCTTCGCGCCCTTGGTGAGCGCGTGCCCCGGCTGCGGGCGGACCACCAGCACCACGTTCCAGGAGTTGGCCGACGCCATCCAGGGATACGTCCGCGAATGCATGCCCGAATGGCGCCGCCGGTACCTGGGCGTCGAGACCATGAGCCTCGCGGTCATGGGCTGTATCGTCAACGGCCCGGGCGAAAGCAAGCTCGCGGATATCGGGATCAGCCTGCCCGGAACCGGCGAGGAACCCGTCGCGCCGGTGTTCGTCGACGGACGCAAGGTCGCCACCCTGCGCGGCGAAGACATCGCCGAGCAGTTCCACCGCATCATCGACGGGTACGTGGAGACCCGCTTCGAAAAGCGCCCCTGAGCATGGCGGCGAGCCGGCTAACCAAGGCGCCGGCGGCGGCGCGAACGAAGGCGGGACGCGTAGCGCCGCCCGAACGCGTGCGCGGCACCCGCGACATCCTCGCCGACGACATGCGGCGCCACCGCGCCGTCGAGGACGCGGCCTGGGCGACCGCCCGGCGTTACGGATTCACCGAAATCGCGACGCCGGTGTTCGAGTTCACCGAGGTCTTCGCCCGCACCCTCGGCGAGACCTCGGACATCGTGACGAAGGAAATGTACACGTTCGCCGACCGAAGCGGCGACAGCGTGACCTTGCGCCCGGAATTCACCGCCGGCGTGGCGCGCGCATTCGTATCGAACGGACTGCGCCAGCAGGTGCCGCTCAAGTTCTTTTGCCGCGGACCGACGTTCCGTTACGAGCGTCCCCAGAAAGGCCGCCTGCGCCAATTCCACCAGGTGGACGTGGAGATCCTCGGCGTCGCGGAGCCGCTGGCGGACGTGGAAATCATCGCGCTCGGCGCCGATTTTCTCGCCGGACTGGGCCTCGCCGAAAAGGTCAAGCTCGAGCTCAACACGCTCGGCGACGCCGACAGCCGCACGGCGTACCGCGCGAAGCTTGTCGCCTATCTCTCCGAGCACCGCGGGAAACTTTCCCGCGATTCGCTGAACCGCCTCGAAATCAATCCGCTGCGGATCCTCGATTCCAAGGACGAAGGCGATCGCGCGATCGTCGCAGGCGCACCGGTGATCACCGATGGCCTCAACGACGCCTCGAAACGGTATTTCGATGCGCTTCTGGACGGTTTGCACGTCGCCGGTGTCGCTTACGAGATCAACCCGCGGCTCGTCCGCGGCCTGGATTACTATTGCCACGCGGCGTTCGAGTTCACGACCCAGGCGCTGGGCGCCCAGGGCACCGTGCTTGCCGGCGGCCGTTACGACGGCCTGATCGAGATGATGGGTGGGCCGCCGACACCGGGAACCGGCTGGGCGGCGGGCGTCGAACGGCTGGCGATGCTGATCGCCGAGCCCGAGCCGGGCATGCGCCCCATCGCCGTCGTGCCGGTGGGTGCGGCGCTCGAGGGGCCGGCGCTGGAGCTCGCGCAGCGGCTCCGGCGCGCAGGCTTCGTCGTCGATATGGCGTTCTCCGGAAATCTGGCCAAACGCATGCGCCGGGCCGACCGGATCGGGGCCGCGGCGGCCGTCATCGTCGGCGAGGACGAGCGGACGCACGACGCGGCGACGGTTCGCGACATGGCGTCGGGCGAGCAGCGCGAGGTCGCACTTCCTTCCCTGGAACGCCACCTCGAGCGCTATCAAGGGAAGGCCGATGAGCGCTGACGGCGACCTCCTCGCCTCGTTCTTGGTCGTTGGCGCCAACCACCGCTCAAGCTCGCTCGCGGTGCGCGAGCGTCTCTTCGTGGCGGATGACGGCGTTCCGGCGTTCATGGACCGCCTGCGCCGCGCGCGGGTCGACCAAGCGGTGTTGCTCTCAACCGGGGATCGGGTCGAGGTCGCGGCACTTGCGGCAGACGCGCCCGCCGCGCAAGACGATATCGTCGCGGCGTTCGCCGAGCACGCGGAATTCGCGCTTGGCGACGTGAAGGGCCACCTCTATGCGCTGGGCGGCGCCGATGCTATCCGTCACCTCTTTGCCGCCGCCGCCACCCTCGACAGCCTGATCGTCGGTGAGGCGCAGGTCCTGGACCAGTTGAAGGCGGGGCACCTGCTCGCCCGCGAGTCCGGGATGATCGGGGCCGAGTTGGATTCGGTGCTTCAGGCCGCCTACCGGGCGGCGGAGCGCGCGCGCGCGGAGACCGGGATCGGAGAAGGACCGGTGTCGCTGTCGGCGTCCGCGATTCGCGTCGCCGGCGACCTTCACGGAGCGCTCGAGCGGTCCGCGGCCCTGCTCCTTGGAACCGGCGACATGGGCGAGCTGATCGCGAGGGACCTGCTCGCCGCCGGGCTCGGGCGGCTCGTGGTCACCCATCCCAACGATGCCCGCGCCGAAGCCCTGGCCCGGGCCCTCGATTGCCACGTGGCGCCGTTCGACTCCCTTGACGACGCACTCGCCCATGCCGATATCGTCGTGTGCGCGTTGGGCGCGCGGCACTTCACCATCGCCGAGGACGCCGTGGCGCGGGCGCTGAAGCGCCGCCGCCGGCGTCCCGTGCTGTTCGTGGATTCCGCGATTCCCGGCGATGTCGATCCCGACGTCGACCGGATCGACGGCGCGTTCCGCTACGACCTCGCGGATCTCGAGCGCGAGGCCATGGACGGCCGCGCGGACCGCCGCGAAGACACCGAGGCCGCTTGGCGCATCGTCGACGAGGCGGTCGCGGAATTCGTCCGCGATTGCGGCGCGCGCGTGGCCGTACCGGTAATACTGCGCCTTCGCCGCCACTTCGAGGCGATGCGGCGCGCGGTCCTGGCCGAAGCGCCCGACGACGCCGAGAAGTCGACCCGGCTTCTCGTCGAGCGGATTTTGCGCGCGCCTTCCGAGTCGTTGCGCGAAATCGCGGCCAGACCGCCAGGCGCGCGCGCGGATGCGCCCGGAGGGGTTGCGTGGTCGACGATCGAAGACGCGCTCGTCAGCCTGTTCCGGCTGGAGGACCCAGAGACGCCCGGCGATCGGGACGGACGGGCCAAGGACGAGGAGAATCGGAAAGAAGGATCGGCGTGAAATTGGACGACAAACTCAACGACGTGATCGCGCGCCACGAACGGCTCGCGCGCGCGCTGGCGCGCGAAAACGTCGCCGCCGACGAATACGTCCGGCTTTCGAAGGAATACGCCGAGCTGGCCCCGCTCGCCGCCGCCATCGCCCGACTGCACAAGGCGCGCAACGAGATGCACGATCTCGGGGCGATGATGGCGGAGAGCGAAGCGGACCGGGAGATGCGCGCGCTCGCCGAATCGGAGTACCGGGTCCTCGACGCGGCGCTCCCCGATCTGGAGCGCGAGATCCAAATCCTGTTGATGCCCACCGATCCCGCCGACTCGAAGAATGCGATCATCGAGGTGCGGGCCGGCGCCGGAGGCGATGAAGCGGCCCTGTTCGCGGCCGAATTGTACCGCATGTATCAGCGCTACG
>JAKZXM010000352.1:0-3165 GCA_047514975.1 Rhodospirillales bacterium | reverse complement strand
GTTTGCAACCATCGGCGGCCTTTCGGCCTATGACGCCGTCTACGAGGGCTCGCGCACGCGCATGCGCGTCGTCATCGCGCGTGGGGCCGAGACCGACTACGCGTTCCTCTTCTTCGCGCCGCCTCGGAAATTCGCCGTCCTCATGGGCGAGTTCGATTCCGTTCTCGCGACGTTCCAGCCCTCGGAGCGCGAGAAAATCGCGACGGCGAGCCCGGCCCGCGAGCCCACGGCGGCGGAGCCGATTGAAATCCGAAGCGCCTCAGCCGACGGCGGGCGCCGTTTCGTCACCGGCACGCTCGGTTATGCGATCGATTATCCGCGCGACTGGACGGTCGACCGGCCGTCGGAGTTCGTGGTCGTTTTCGGCGGCGAAGAAGGCAGCGAGCAGTACTACAACACCGTGACCATCCAGAACATCGCGCCCGACGCCGCCGGCGATCCGCGCCAGGCGGTGACCGCGGTGATGTCCGATTTGAAGGCGGCGTTTTCCACCCACGCCGAGGACGTCCAGTTCATGGACGAAGGGCAATATGTTTACGATCGGGACGGCGTGCGGCTGACGGGGCTTCAGTTCCTCGTCACCTATTCCCGCGGCGGCTACCGCTTCAAACAGTGGACGATCGTCATGCCCAGGACCGCCGAACCCGTCGCCCACGTCTGGTCCTATGCCTCGCCCGAGACGCAGTTTCCGGCTGCCCAGCGGATCGCGCGGCTGATGCTCGATTCATGGGTATTGAACGCCGTCGGCGAGCGCGTTTCGCGCGCCGTCGTCAACTAGCGCTTCATTCGTTTAGCCGGCTCCGGCCGGCGATTCCTCGCACCGCGAGGCGTCGCGGCCCCTCAGGGATCGCGCGCGTCCGATGCGCGCCACGCGGCCCGAAGCCCATGGGCGCGGCGAATGACCCGTTTGGTCTCCGACCAGATGTCGAGCCGGTCCACATCGCCCAGGTCCATCCACGCGACCGCGTCCGCGTCGCCCCCGGCGACGGCGCCGCCCGTCGTCGATTCGGCGAGCACGTCGACCAGTGTGTAGTGGAACCGAACGCGTCCTTCGTCGTCGCGACGGATCAAATCGACCACGTCGACCAAGCCGTTGATGTCGACCGCGAGCCCTGCCTCCTCCATGACCTCGCGCCGCGCCGTCTCGAAGACGGTCTCGCCGACTTCCTGGACGCCACCCGGAAGGCTCCAGGCGCCTCGGTTCGGCGGCGTCGCGCGACGTACGAGGAGCACTCTGCCGTCGCGCCACACCACGACGCCGACGCCCACGAACGGCCGGTCGGGATATTCGCGCTCGAGAGTCACGATCGTGCCTCGGTTTGCGGCGAAGACGCCGAAACGGGCGGCACGTGATCGCCGCGCCGAGCCGGCGACGTGCCCCTCGGCCCGCCCGGGGCCCCCACGTTTAGGCGGTGATTTTTGGTGTCTTCGGTCGTAGAATAGTGGCGCGCGCCGGGGTCTGGGACGCGAGCGCGGACGGGAAAACGCCTTTTCGCCCACGTTGGATTCTCGGCGAAGCTTTGGGAGCGGTGCTTGATCATGGCCAATCAGGTCCTTGAGCGTCGGACGTGCGAATCCGGGGAGAGAATATTCCGCGAGGGTGATCCCGGCAGCCAAGCCTACGTCGTGCAGACCGGCGAGGTCGAGTTGCTCAAGACCGTGGACGAAAATGAGGTCGTCATAGGAACCGTCGGCCAAGGCGGCATTTTCGGCGAGATGGCGCTCATCGACGACTCGCCGCGCATGGCGATGGCACGCTCCAAGACCGGAGGCACGTTGATCCTGATCTCGCGCAAGGTATTCGAGGAAAAGATGGCGAAGGCGGATCCGTTCGTGCGGGCGCTGCTCAAGATATTCGCCGAAAACATCCGCAGACTGAGTTCCGAGGCTTTGAACGGGACGGCCCAGCCCACCGGTGCGACGCCCGCCGAAGCGGGCGACGACGCAGGTGCCGAAGCGGGCGACGAAACGGGTTGAACCTTTCCTCGCGCCAGGTTTCGGCCCCGCGTATTCAACGCGTTCCGGGAGGTGATGCGACCGTCATGCGACGTTCATTGCGATGGGGTCTATTGTTCGATGTCCGTGCGGTACCCGTATGATGCGGAGGGCTTACTCGTCGGTCGGCGCCTTCGCGGCCGGATCGCCCCGGTCTGAGCGGAACGGAGTCCATGAACGACGATAGCGCCGACCGTCCGGCGGGACCGCAGGACGGCAACAACCCCGGCCCATCGGTTCCCGGTTCGGAAATGCCGCGCCGGCTTCGATTCGGCGCGCGCCTGCGCACCTATTTTTTCGCCGGCATCCTCGTGACGGCGCCCATCTCGATCACGTTCTACCTGGCGTGGTTGCTGATCAGCTTCGTAGACCGCCGGGTCACGCCGCTGATCCCGGAGCAATACAACCCCGAGAATTATCTGCCGTTCACCATTCCGGGCCTGGGCGTCGTGGTGATGGTCGTCGTCCTGACCCTGATCGGCGCCGTGACGGCCGGGTTCGTCGGGCGCCTGTGGATGAGGGTCAGCGAGCGGTTTCTCGGCCGTATGCCCGTGATCCGCAGCATTTACGGTGCGATCAAACAGATCCTCGAGACCATCGTCGCGCAGAAGTCGCAGGCGTTCCGCGAAGCCGTGCTGGTCGAATACCCCCGGCGCGGGATCTGGGCCATCGGGTTCATGACCGGCAAGACCGAGGGCGAGGTTCAGAACCTGACCAAGGAATCGGTCACCAACGTGTTCCTGCCGACCACGCCCAACCCGACCTCGGGCTTTCTCCTGTTCGTTCCCACCAAGGACCTGGTGCCGCTTTCCATGACGGTCGAGGAAGCGATCAAGATGGTGATCTCGGGCGGCATCGTCACGCCCGCCGACCAGCGGCCGAAGTCCGTGCGCGACGTTCCCGTGGTATCGGCGGCGACCTTCGAAGAGGTGGATATCCTCCGCGAGCAGGACGGCGCACCGGTCCTCGCCATCAAAAAGGACTAGGGTCCGGATCCGAGATCGTGCGCTAGGCGCCGCGCCGCGAGATGTCGTCGGAGGCGTTGCCGAACATGAAGATCGGTATGGTGACGGACAGCCTCGGTCAGCTCAGCTTCGAAGAGCTGCTGCCGACGGCGAGCGATCTCGGGATCGAAGCGCTCGAGTTCTGTTGCGGGAACTGGTCGAGCGC
>JAKZXM010000351.1:0-2919 GCA_047514975.1 Rhodospirillales bacterium | reverse complement strand
GCATGACGTACATCGAGACAACGTTGCGGGTCTTGTGCCCCGAGACCGCCCGCAGCTCGTCGTCGGTCGCCCCCGCATCGGCGAGCTCGGTCATCCCCGAGCGGCGAAGATCCATGAACCTGAGCTCGTTCGGAAGTCCGGCAGCATCGGCGATGCGCCGCACGAGCCGGCGAAACCGTTTCGCCCGCGCCGCCCACGGGATCCCGTCCGCGCGCACGATGACCTGCGGCGCCAGCCGGTCCGTGGCATCGATGCGCGCCTTGAGCGCCGGCACCGCCTTGAGCGGGATCGTGACGGGCGCGCCGGTCTTGTTCTGCCGCACCTCGAGCTTGGCGCCGTCATAACGCGACCAGGGAAGCGCCAGCACGTCACCCTGGCGCTGGGCGAGCTCGAAGGCGATCAGGGCCGCCGTGCCGGCCTCACTGTGCCCCATCTCATCGGCCTTGGCGACGAACGCCGCGACCTGGCTGGGGTGCCATAGAACGGTCCGCGATGGCAAACTCTTGAGGCGCACGCGGCGAAACGGGTTCGCATCCGCGACATCCTCGTCGACGGCGAACCGCCACAGCACGCGCGCGACGCGTATGGTCCCGTTCGCCGTCCCGAGCCGCTCGCTGCCACCCTCAGTCGAAGGCGCCCGCAGATCCTCGTAGAAACGCTTGGCGTGGCGGTACTGCACGGCGTTGACGAGGTGCGGCCCGAAGGTCGACTCGATCCGCCTTAGCGCCTCGCCGTACATTCGTTGCGTCGAGGCGGCGAGGGTTTCGAACACCGGATCGCGCTGGTATTCGCGAATCAGCCAGGTGGTCGTACCGCGCCGAGGGCCACCGGTATCGTGGCGCCACTCCTCGAGATGGGCGTTCAGCGCCAGCGCGCGGGCGAGGGCGGCCGATTCGTTCGCGCCCAGAGCCTCGGCGACGAAGCCCGCCTCGCGGGCGGCCCGCGGAGGGTTCCAGTACCAGGCCCGCGTGCCGTCGCGGAGCCGCTTCTTAAGAACGTATTTCATCTGCACCCGCATCGCTGAGCCCCATCGTCCGGTCGAGCGCCGCCACGTCGGCGTCCCGATCGTTGACCAGGCCGGCCAAGCGGTCAAGGGCCCGGTCGAGAGCGCGGAGGTCGTAAATGCGCCGGCCACACTTCAAGGGCAGCGGCCTCGGCAATTGCCCCACCTCGACCAAACCGGCGAACGTGTTACGCGAAAGACCGCAATAGGCTGCCGCCTGGTCATCGCTCAGTCCGCGCGGAATCAACCCCGCCGGAAGTCTTCCAGTGCGCCCTTCGCGCCCGTTCGGCCCCCGCGCGGCCATCAGAGATCCTCGGGCGAAACGCCCGGCGCACCGTCGCCGGCGGGCTCGTCATCGGCGCCAGCGTCGTCATCGCCCTTGAGATGCCGTACCGGGATCAGGGTTGCGCGCTGGCGAACGCCGGCGCCGAAACGGATCACGTTCGGCGTTCGCAAAGCACCCTCGAGCTGGCCGAGCGGCGTCCGCCAGCCACCGCTCCGCCAATGGGTGCCGGCGAACACTTCCTCGAGCCCAGCATGCCGGTCTGCAACCGCGATGCACTGAACACCGTCGTCGATGGCGTGCAGGGTGAGGCCGTAACGCTTCGCTGTAATCAGATCGTCGTCATTGCCGTCGACAGCGCGTTTCAGGAACTCACCCACGGCCTTGCGTTCGCCGGCGGAATATGACGGGACGAGCCGTGAAACCAGGTGCATCCAGACGCGTTCGCCCGTGGTCTCGCTCGCCGAGGAAGCGACCCGGCTCGCGAGGACGCGCGCCCAGCGCTCGAGGTCGATCTCCGCCGGCGCCGCGTCGTCGGAAAGCATGGCGAAGTTCGCCGCGAGCACGGGCGCGAAGGTATCAGCGGCGCGCGGCTCCAATCCATGGCCGACGAGGTGGCGGCGAACGATCGCAAGCGCCGTTGCTCCGACCTCGATCCAACGCGTGAGCATGCGCCGCCGAAGGCGCGCCGCCAGTGCTTTGATGCGCTCCATGCCCGCGTCGAAGGCCGCGATATCGGCCTCGCCAACGCGCAGGTCGCGAAGCTCGAGGACCACGTGGCGCGAAGCGTCCTGGGGCCGCACCGGCGGCGGCTCGACGCTCGCGAAGGAAAATATCGCGTCGATTTTGCCCGCGTGACCGTCCGCGCCGCCGCGGACCCACCGCCCTTGATCGCGGTCGTACGACACACGCGCCATCTCTATCAGCGGGTCCAAGCGGGCATTGTCCTCGCGCGCCTCGATTTCGTCGAGCAGCACGGCCCGGGCGACGCGCTTGCTCTCGAGCAGCTTGCGAATGCCCGGCTCGGTCGCGTTTTCGAGCCCGATCGCGCCGTCGCCGGCGAGCGTCTCGATCGCCTTGAAGATCGAGCTCTTCCCCGAACCCTTCGGACCTACGATCCAGGTCACGGGCCGGATCCGCAAGGCGCCGGCGAGAAGTGCGCAGCCGGCAAGTCCGGCCATGAGCTCGGGATCGTTCCCGGGGTCCGTCCATGCGAACCGCTGGAACAACTCGATCAGTTCGGCGGCCTCGCCCCTGTCCGCCGCCTCGTCGGCGGGGCGCGGCTCCGGGTACGCCGCCACGTACAGCCGCCTGGCGATCCGCTTGCCGGCCGGCTGCCATGTGGGCGGCGCCTGCGTACCGTGATCCGGGGTGAGGTGTTGAACTACGTCGCCGCAATGAATGACGAGGCCGCCGGCGCCGTCGTCCCAGTTGCCGGGTCCGCGCACATCGCGTCCCGGATCAAAAAAACCATGTGCGAAGCACGCATCGATGAGGCGGGCGGCGAAATCCGTTCCTGCTTATCCGTGAATCTCATCCGGCGATGAGGGTTTGATAGGGCATGGGGCTGGTTTGTGCGGCGCTATGGACGAAGCGCGGGATCATGGTCTGAAGTTGATAGCGTCGGTTGTAG
>JAKZXM010000350.1:0-7092 GCA_047514975.1 Rhodospirillales bacterium | reverse complement strand
CCATTGTAGCGCTCTCCCAGCTGAGCTACGGCCCCAACCGGCGAATCTTGGCCCGGAAATTACCGGCCCGAAACGCCGGCGCGCAAGGGAAAAGGCGTTGCCGGGGACGTCAGGGGCGTTCCGAACCTTCGCCGGTTTCCGCGTCGGCGGCGTCGTCCGCCTCGTCCGCGTCCTTGTCATCTGCGTCGTCGTTGTCGGCCCTGTCTGCTTCCGCCGCTTCGGCGGTCGTGTCTGTCTCGGAGTCGGCGGTCGTGTCGGCCTCGTCCTTCTCGCCGTCCTTTAGGCCGTCCATCGGAACCTCTTCCCCTTTGACCGGCGCTTTCGTTTCCGGCTTCTCGATCACCGGCGCGGCGCCGGCCTCGCGGCGCGGTTTCGAAGACCGGCCCGTGGTCCGGACGGTGTCGCACTTGGGGCAGGTCGCCGGGCTGCGGTTCAAGTCGTAGAACCGCGCGCCGCAATTGTCACAAACGAGCTTGGTTCCCCACTGCGGCTTCGCCACCATCCACCTCCCGATCGCCGGCGCGGTCTCGAACGCGGTGAGCCAATTGCCACGATCCACCGCCGGTGTCAAAACGAAAAACGGGCCCGCCGAGAGTGGCGGGCGCGCCTTTTCGCTCCCTATCGCCTGCCATGGGGACGTGATAGAGACGCCGCGCGGGAATTTGCCCGAGAAAGGCAAGGCACCATGGCGCTGGTCTCGCGTCGATGCGACGGGATCGCGGGCGAGGTGCACGTTCCCGGAGACAAGTCGATCTCGCACCGGGCGCTGATGATCGCCGCCCTGAGCGTGGGCGAGACCCGGATCGCGGGCCTGCTCGAGGGCGCCGACGTGATGGCGACGGCGGCGGCCTTGCGGAGCCTCGGCGCCGACGTGGCGCGCCACGCGGACGGCGCCTGGCGCGTACAGGGACGCGGCGTCGGCGGCCTCGCCGAGGCGGATGCGGTTCTCGATCTCGGCAACTCGGGCACCGGCGCGCGTCTGTTGATGGGGCTTCTCGCGACGCACCCGTTCGCGAGCTTCCTCAGCGGCGACGAATCGCTACGGCGGCGGCCCATGGAGCGGGTGATGGCGACGCTGCGCCCCATGGGGGCGGCGTTCACCGCGCGCGCGGGCGGACGCCTGCCGATCGCGGTGGTGGGCGCCCAGGACCCGGTCCCGGGATCTTACGAGATGCCGATGGCGTCGGCCCAGGTGAAGTCGGCGGTGCTGTTGGCCGGCCTCAACGCGCCGGGCGTGACCAGCGTCTTCGAGAACCGGCCCACCCGCGATCACACCGAGACGCTGCTCCGGCACTTCGGCGCCGAGGTCTGGTCCGAGGCGGCGCCCGATCGAGGCGGGTGCTGGATTTCGGTGCGCGGCCAACCCGAGCTGAGCCCCGCCCCGGTTGCCGTTCCCGGCGATTTCTCCTCGGCCGCCTTTCCCCTCGTGGCGGCGTCGATCACGCCGGGCTCGGAGCTCGGGATCGCCGGGGTCGGGGTCAACCCGCTGCGCACGGGCCTTCTCGATACCCTTCGCGAGATGGGCGCGGACGTAGCACTCGAGAACCGGCGCGTGGACGCCGGCGAGCCGGTCGCCGATCTTCGCGTGCGGGCCGCGCCGCTTCGGGGCGTCGACGTGCCACCCGAACGCGTCGCCGCCATGATCGACGAGTTTCCCGTCTTCGCCGTCGCCGCGGCCTGCGCCGAGGGCACGAGCCGCTTGCGCGACGTGGGCGAACTCAGGGTCAAGGAAAGCGACCGCTTGCAAGCGATCGCCGGGGGCTTGCGCGCGTGCGGTGTCGAGGTGGCGGAAAGCGACGATGGGCTCGCGATCCACGGCGCCGGCCGTCCGCCCGCCGGCGGCGCCACCGTCAGCGTCAGCATGGACCACAGGATCGCAATGGCGTTTCTCGTGCTCGGCTGTGCGAGCGAAGCCCCGGTCGCCATCGACGACGCCGATCCCATCCGCACCAGCTTTCCCGGTTTCGTGGACCTGATGAGGGGAATCGGCGCCCGGATCGCGGAAGCGCCGGCGTGAGCGCGCCGGGTCCCACGCCCCGGCCCAGGGTCATCGCCATCGACGGTCCCGCGGCCGCCGGCAAGGGCACCCTGGCCCGCCGGCTCGCCGACCATTTCGGGCTCGCGGCGCTCGATACAGGCGCGTTGTACCGCGCCGTCGCCCTCAGGATGCTGCGCGCCGAATCCCGCCACGACGACGCCGACGCCGCCGGCGCGGCGGCCCGTGGAATCCGGCGTTCGGACTTCGCCGAGCGCGAGCTTCGCTCCGAGGCGACCGCGAATTTGGCCTCGCGGATCAGCGCGATGCCCGAGGTGCGGGTCGCCCTTCTCGACTTTCAACGCGACTTCGCCCGGAACCCGCCGGCGGGCGCCAAGGGCGCCGTGCTCGACGGCCGCGACGTAGGCACCCGCGTTTGCCCGGACGCGGACGTCAAATTTTTCGTCACCGCCAGTGTCGAAGTGCGCGCCGGCCGCCGCCTTAAGGAGTTGCGGGAGACCGGGCACGCCGCTATACATAGCCGCGTTTTGAAGGACATGAAGGAGCGGGACGCGCGCGACCGAGACCGCGAGTTCGCCCCGCTCGTGCCGGCCGACGACGCGATCGTGATCGACACCGGCGGTCTGAACGCCGATCAAGTCTTCGCCACGGCGTTCGACGCGATCAGCGCGCGGGACCGCGCCCGCCGGGGCTGAACCCCGGGAACCCGACGCGATCAAATCCCGGAGATCGCCGCCCCGACACGGTCCCCGGAGGCCCCGGCCGCGAAGGGCGGTCGCTGAGAACCGGCCCGGCCGGCCGCGCGCCGGGGCCGGTGGAACGGAACGACGGCGACGAACGAAACGAAAAAGTCGAACGAGAGAACAGAGAGGACAGAGGACCGCAACACAATGGCATCCACAAACGCCGAACCCGCGGCCGCCGGTTCGGGTTCCGCAGATACGTCTCCCGCCGTCACCGAGGACTTCGCCGCCCTCTTGGCGGAATCCTTGAGCGAGCACGGGGATTTCGAGGGCCGGGTGGTCAAGGGCACCGTCATCAGCATCGACGACGACGTGGTGCTCATCGACGTCGGCCTCAAGTCCGAGGGCCGCGTTTCCTTGAAGGAGTTCGCGGCGGCTGGCGAGGAGACCGAGATCCACGAGGGCGACACGGTCGACGTCTTCGTCGAACGCTACGAGGACCGTGACGGAATCGTGTCGCTGAGCCGGGACAAGGCGCGCCGCGAAGAGGCCTGGACCCAATTGGAGAAGGCCTTCCAGGACAACGAACGGGTCACCGGCAGCATCTTCGGCCGCGTCAAGGGCGGCTTCATCGTCGATCTGTCGGGCGCCATGGCCTTCCTCCCCGGCAGTCAGGTGGACATCCGTCCGGTGCGCGACATTCAGCCCCTCATGGGAACGCCGCAACCGTTCCAGATCCTGAAAATGGATCGCTCGCGCGGCAACATCGTGGTCTCGAGGCGCGCGGTGCTCGAAGAAGCGCGGGCCGAAGCGCGCGCGGAACTGGTGGCGAACCTCGCCGAAGGCCAGATCCTCGACGGAATCGTCAAGAACATCACCGACTACGGCGCGTTCGTGGATCTGGGCGGCGTCGACGGGCTTCTCCACGTCACCGACATTGCCTGGCAGCGGATCAACCATCCGTCCGAGGTGTTGCAGGTCGGACAGACGGTCAAGGTCCAGGTGGTGCGCTTCAACCCCGAAACCCAGCGCATCTCGCTCGGCATGAAGCAACTCGAAGCGGATCCGTGGCAAGGCATCCGGGCCAAGTATCCGCCCGGCACCCGGTTCAAGGGCCGGGTCACCAATATCACGGACTACGGCGCTTTCGTCGAACTGGAGCCCGGCGTCGAGGGTCTGGTGCACGTCTCGGAAATGAGTTGGACCAGGAAGAACGTCCAGCCGGGCATGATCGTCTCGACCAGCCAGGAGATCGAGGTGATGGTGCTCGACACCGACCCCGAGAAGCGCCGCATCAGCCTCGGCCTCAAGCAGTGCCTGCCGAACCCGAGGGTGGAATTCCAAGAAAATCATCCCGCCGGCTCGGAAGTCGATGGCGAGGTCAAGAACATCACCGAGTTCGGGCTGTTCATCGGGCTCACCGGCGACATCGACGGCATGGTCCACCTTTCGGACCTTTCGTGGAGCCAGCGCGGCGAGGACGCGATCGCCCAATACAAGAAGGGCGACGTCGTCAAGGCGAAAGTCCTCGACGTCGACGTGGAAAAGGAACGCATCTCGCTCGGCATCAAGCAGTTTACCGATGACCCCTTCGTTTCGGGGATCGAGGCCCTGAAGAAGGGCGCCGTGGTGACTTGCACGGTGGCGGCCGTCGTCGACGGCGGAATCGAGGTGACGGTCGGCGAGGGCATCAACGGCTTCATCCGCAAGTCGGACCTGTCTCGCTACCGCGGCGAGCAGCGACCCGACCGATTCGCGGCCGGCGAGAAGGTCGACGCCAAGATCACCCAAGTCGACCGCAGCGCCCGGCGGCTCGTGCTCTCGATCAAGGCGCGCGAGGACCAGGAAGAGAAGAAGGCCGTGGCCGATTACGGCTCGTCCGATTCCGGGGCCAGCCTCGGCGACATCCTGGGCGCCGCCATCCGCGACAAGCGCGACGCCGGGGAGCACGACGACGAGAGCGACGAGAGCGACGAGGCCGCGGCGCCGCAAGCCGAGGCCACCGAGGCGCCGGAAGCGAGCGCCCCCGAAGCGAGCGCCCCCGAAACGAGCACCCCCGAAACGAGCACCAAGAGAACGACCCGAAAGAAGAAGGTGTCGAAGGACGCGGTCGCGGACGAGCCGCCCGCGGCAGAAACCGGCGATGCGGGCGCGGCAGACGGCGCCGAACCGGCGCAAGAGGCCGCCGATCGGGAAGATGCGGGGACGCAGCCGAAACCGACCAAGGCGGCGAAACCCGTCAAGAAGGCGGAGAAGAAGGTGAAGCCCCGGACCAAGGCTGCCGCCGGAAGCAAGACTAGGTCCAAGGCGAACGCCGGGGCCGCGCCCCCGGCAGTGGATTCCGCAGCGGACGCCGCCGAGCCCGAGTCCTGATCCGCCCGGGCCGGCGAGGCCTCGGGCCACCCTCGCCGATCGGCCGCCGTAGACCGGTTTGCCGGCGAGGGTCGCGAGGCCCGCGTTCCGGAGATTCCAGATGTCGTTGGATGCCGACCAGGTGATCGACCGGCGCCGACTGAAGCGAAGCCTCACCTTCTGGCGGGTACTCGCCGTGGTCGCGGTCGTCGCCGCGATCGTCGCCGTCGCGGGACGCGGCGGAGTCCCGTTCGCGGGCGATTACGTCGCCCGCCTCGAGGTGAGCGGCTTCATCCTCGACGACCCCTGGCGCGAACGGGCGCTTGCCGATCTCGCCGACGATTCGCGCGCCCGGGCACTATTGGTGCGTATCGATTCCCCCGGCGGAACCATGGTGGGCGCCGAGACCCTGTTCCAGGCCTTGCGCCATGTGGCGGAACAAAAGCCGGTGGTCGCGATCATGGGAGAGCTGTCGACCTCGGCCGCCTACTTCGTCGCCCTTGGCGCCGATCACATCGTCGGCCGCGCCGGGACGGTGACCGGCTCGATCGGCGTCATCTTGCAGTCCGCCGACGTCACCGGACTGCTCGACAAGCTCGGCATCAAGCCGGAGATCGTGAAGAGCCGGCCGCTGAAGGCGCAACCGAACCCCTTCGAGCCGTTTTCGCCCGAGGCCCGCGAGGTGATCCGGACCGTGGTCTTGGATCTGCACGAACTCTTCGTCCAGACGGTGGCGGAGCGGCGAACGCTTGCGCCCGAACAGGCCGCCTCACTCGCCGACGGGCGGATCTTTTCCGGCCGCCAGGCGCACGCCCGCGGTTTGATCGACGCGCTCGGCGGCGAGGCCGAGGCGCGCGCGTGGTTGCACGAGGTCCACGACATCCCCGCGACGTTGCCGACCGATGATCTGACCATCGACGTCGAGAACCGCTTGCTCGCCGGCATCGTCGAAGGCGTGTTTGGAAAAACACTGTTTTCTGAACGGCTTATGCTTGACGGCCTCGTTTCCCTTTGGCACCCTGATCTCTTGTAACCGGTCGATGGCGGCGCCGGCGCTGCGAAGAACGGGCAGGAGAGGGAATCGGCTCATATGACCAAATCGGAATTGATCGCGCGTCTCGCCGAGGCCAATCCCCACCTGTACCAGCGGGACGTGGAACGCATCGTGACCACCATCTTCGAGGAGATCACGGCGGCACTGGTTCGCGGCGACCGTGTCGAGTTGCGTGGTTTCGGCGCGTTTTCGGCCAAGCCGCGCGGCGCCCGGGTCGGACGCAACCCGCGCACCGGCGAGGCGGTCCACGTCGCGGCCAAACACATTCCCTACTTCAAGACGGGAAAGCAGTTGCGCGAGTTGCTCAACGCCGAGCGATGATGGACCATGCCGAGCCTCGATAGCCCGCGCGTGCGCGGGCGTGCCGGCAAGATCGCCGGCAAATTCGCCTTTTGGGCCGTTGCGGCTCCGATCGCCGTCGCCGCCGTCGCCTTTTCGTCGGCTAACGGGGACCCCGTGCGGGTTGATCTCTGGCCCTTCGAGTACGCGCTCGAGGTTCCGCTCTTCGCGCTCGTGCTGGCCTCGGCCTTCGGCGGTTTCGTGTTCGGCGGAATCGTCTCGGGGCTCGCGGGCGCCCGCACCCGGCGCCGCGCGCGCCAGGCCGCTCGCGACGCGGACCACTCGAGGCGCGCCCTCGCGGTTGCCAGAGAACGGATCGCTGATCTGGAGCGCGACGCCGAGGCCGGGACCGAGCGCGCCGACGCCCGGATGCTTTCCACGACGGATGCCGCGGCCTGAGCCGGACGAGCGGAATGCGCGTCATCTCGGCGGATGAGCTCGGGACCGTTCTCGACTATGGGTCGCTGATCGAGCACATCCGCGAGATGTTTACGCTCGAGTGCACGGTGCCTGTGCGCCACCACCACTCCATGCCGCTCGAGAATCAACCGGAAGCGACGCTCCTTCTCATGCCGGCGTGGCGGGCCGGCGCGTTCATCGGTGTCAAGGTGGCGACGATCTTCCCCGGCAACGTGGCGCGCGCGCTGCCCTCGGTCAGCGCCACCTAC
>JAKZXM010000349.1:0-3750 GCA_047514975.1 Rhodospirillales bacterium | reverse complement strand
GCTGGCCCGTGACAATGGCGACGACTGACGCGAGCAGCATGCCGGCGCCGCAGACGCGACCGATGCCGTGGGCGAGGAGCACGACGGCGAGGCCGGACTCCTCCATCGCGCCCGCGAGCGCCTTGTTCCGCGGCGCGGGATCGATCATGGGGTGCGGTCGGCCGACCGTGTACTCGCTGGCGCCCAAGTCGAGAAGGACGTGGCCGGATGCACCTTCGCCGCGGCACGCGGCCACGCCGGGGATGGGCGCGTTCGAAGCAACCGGCTCGCCGGCCGCCTTCAGGACCACCTGCGCCTCGGCGCACAGGGAGCCGCCGGTGAACAGCCCCCGGATCCAGCCCCCATCCCGATCGCCGTGCGCGGTCGCGTCGCGACGAGGCGCCGACGCGACGCTTTCGCCGACGACGCCTTCGGCGGCCGCCCGAAGCGTGGTCGCGAAGCGCGCGTTGGGGGGCGCGACCACGGATTCGAGGCCGAGGAAGCAAACCGAGAAGGGCTTTCGGCTTTGGCGAACCCGCGCGAACACGGCGTCGGCGGCGCCGGCGTCCGGCGGCTTCGAGATCAGGACGATCCGCCGCGTCGCCGGGTCGCGGTCCAGCGCGCCGATGGCCTCTACGGTCATGATGCCGCCCACCGCATCCGTCAGATCGCGCCCGCCGACGCCGATCGCGTGCGAGATTCCGTATCCCATTCGGGCGATCAGGCAACTGACCTCCTGCAATCCGGTACCAGACGCGGACACGATGCCGACGTCGCCCACGGGAAGCGCGTTCGCGAAGCCGAGCGGGACGCCTCCGATCAAGGCGGTGCCACAGTCGGGACCCATGAGCAGGCGCCCGCGCTCGCGCGCGTCTTCCTTCAACGCGCGCTCGTCGTCGAGCGATACGTTGTCGCTGAAGAGCATGACGTGAAGGCCGGCCTTCAGCGCCTTGCGTGCCTCGTCGGCGGCGAATTCGCCGGGGACCGAGATCAGGGCGAGGTTGGCGTCGTCCAAGGCCTCGGCGGCGCCGGCCAGGGTCTTCGGGCGCCACGTTTGGGACCCCTCGACCTCGGCGGCCGGCCGTTCCAGAAGGCTTTCTGCGTACGCGAGCGCATCTCGCCCGGCCTCATCGCCGGCGGCACGCAGCGCGATCACCAAATCGTCGGCGCCCGCCGAACGCCCCTCGTCCGCAAGCAGGCCGGCGTCGGCGAGAACCTGCTTGTTGGAAGCCGAGCCGATCATCAACGCCGCCTCGTCCACGTCCGCCAGAGCCGCGAGCTCGCGCGCGAGCCGCATCAGCGCCACCGAGTCCAGATAGAAGGACCGGCGCACCCGGTTGAGGACGACGAGGCCGCTCACGTCGCCCCGACGGCGGCCGCGAAGGCCTCGAGCGCGCCGACGAAACAGGCCAGCGGGGCGCGAACGATGCCGGCGCCCACCTGTCCGACGCCGGGCTCGCGGTGGGCGATTCCGGTATTGATGGTGGGGGCGACGCCGGTCTCGACCACCTTGCGGATGTCGATGCCCGTGGGCGTGCCCGCGAATTCGAGGGCCGGCAGTGTCCAGGCGGGGTTGCGGGCCGCCGTGATCTCGTACATGGCGCGGGTATGGGCGATCGCTTCGGCCGCGCCGCCGGCGCCGACGAAGCCTGCCACCGCCGGCGCGGCGGCCATGGCAAAGCCCCCCAGGCCGACGGTCTCGACGATCGTCGAATCGCCGATGTCGGGATTGGCGTCCGCTTCGCCGAAGCCCGGGAAGTAGAGGCCCTGGGGCATTTCGACGGGGGCGGTGAACCATCGCTCACCGGTCGCGCTGGCCCGCACGCCGAACTCGGTGCCGTTGCGCGACATGGCCGTGACGATGGTGCAGTCCGCGATGCCGCCAACCGGGTCCATCACCGCCTTCGCCATGCCCATGGCGATGTTGAGGAAGAACTGATCGTTGCCGGAGACGAAATCGAGGATGGTCGCGAGTTTGGCGCCGTCGCTGACGGTGCGGGCCAGCGCCGGCGCGAGCGCCCGCACCATCAGCCCCGTGCAGGCGATGTTGCGCTGGTGCATCTCGTCGCCCATGGCGAGTCCCTTGGCGACCATCGGCTTCAACGGCACGCCGCCCAGGCCGCGGACCGCTTCCCCCATCGCCGGGCCGAAATCGTCCGCGATCCAGCGCAGCCGGGCGAGAACCTCGTCGTCGTTGCCGCCGAAGCGCATCACCTTGCCGAGGCCCTCGTTCACCGTGATGTAGGCGCGGTTGCCGAAGGTCCGGTTCTCGAAGACCATGACCGGCATTCCGCGCGTCGTCACCCCGGTCATGGGGCCGACGGCGCCGAAGTGGTGGTTCGGATGGAAGGCGAACGCGCCCGCGCCCGCGAGGCGTTCGGCCTCGGCCAGGTCCTTCGCCCAGCCCTCGAGGACCGCGGCGCCGGCGACCGCGCCCCGAAGCGGGCCGCACATGTCCTGCCACGCGATCGGCGGCCCGGCATGGAGGACGACCCGGTCTTCGAGGCCCGCGATCGCGTCCGCCGCCGGGCGCACGTCGAGAAGGACCGGATCGCCCGCGAAGATCCGCGCGACGGCTTCGCGATTGGCCGTCTCGATCCGATCGCCGAGTATCGAGGTTGCCGGGGCCATCGAAGTTCCCGGGACCTACGAGCCGAGTTTCGAAAGAAGCTCGCGAAGCTTCGCGTCCCCGCCCGCCGGCGGCGACCAGTCCACTTCGATAACGGGAACGTTGTTATCGCGGAGATCGCGGGAGAACCGTTCGAGCCCGACGTTCACCACCCGAAGCGGCGCCTTGAGCAGCTCGTCGATGTCCATCGCTCAACCTTGCGTTCGAAGGATCGTCACGTGAAGACGTCGGGGGTCGTGGCGGAGCGCATGGTATTGCAGCGCGGGTGCACGAGCAAGCGGGGCCGGGCGGCGGTGTCCGCTTGTCCGCGGGCCTGGCAATCAATAAGGTCTGCCTGGCAACAGTCTTTCATCAGGGTACGAAGGGGACCGGGCGGTGGCGGACGCGCCGGAGTTGTTCGACGAGCTCGACCCGCCGCCCCGGCTGATGATGGGGCCTGGGCCGGTCAACGCCGACCCCCGGGTCCTTCGCGCCATGTCCATGCCGCTCTTGGGGCAGTTCGACCCCGCGTTCACCGGTTACATGGACGAGGTGATGCAGCTGTTGCGCCAGCTGTTCCGGACCGAGAACCGTTGGGCGTTCCTCGTGGACGGCACCGCGCGGGCGGGGATCGAGGCCATTCTCACCTCGCTGATCGAGCCCGGTGATCGGGTGCTCGTTCCCGTCTTCGGCCGTTTTGGGCACTTGCTGTGCGAGATCGCCGAGCGCTGCGGGGCGTCGCTCGCGACCATCGAGACCGAATGGGGCACGGTATTCGAGGTGGATCGGATCGAGGCCGCGATCCGCGAACACCGCCCCAAGGTGGTAGCGCTGGTGCATGGCGACACGTCCACCACCATGGCCCAGCCCTTAGAAGAGATCGGCCCGATCTGCCGTCGCCACGGCGCGCTCCTGTACGTGGACGCGACGGCGACCATCGGCGGCATGGACGTGGCGGTGGACGCGTGGATGCTGGACGCGGTGTCGGTGGGGCTTCAGAAGTGCCTGTCGGGCCCGCCCGGATGCGCGCCCATCACCTTCAACGCCCGCGTCGAGGAAGCGGTGCTGCGGCGCAAGCGGATCGAGCGGGGGCTCGCGTCCGGCGACCCAGCACCCGCCAATGCCGCGCCGATCCAGTCCAACTATTTCGATCTGCCCATGCT
>JAKZXM010000348.1:0-4619 GCA_047514975.1 Rhodospirillales bacterium | reverse complement strand
AGGCATTATGAGTCCACGACCTAGGGCAACCCAGATCCCTACAATGAGCTGCAAAAGCGAGGATATCTGCACCAAGTGGGCTCCGATCATGTTCAGAAAATCGTTCAACTGTGTTATCGCCTAACAACGGGAAATTTGATCCGCATAGTCACCCCGCCCAAATGCTGCCTCGGCCTCATCAAAGCCCGCCTCTGCCGCTGTCGCCAGCAGCAGGCATAGGAAGACGGCGGCGAGGGTGCGTTTCATATGGGTATTGGAGTTCGCAGCATACTTGAGATCAATAAGTAAGTTTAGCGGCATCCAAATGTCGCCTGTTGGCTAATCTCGGACTCAGTGGCCGCACCAGAACGACGACCGCCTTCGGACGAGTAGCCGACATTCGATTCCGCTTCGTGCTTTCTGCACGTCATATTTCGAACTGAGACACTACCCGCCGGCCGTCGAGGCTGGCGCCGGGGGGGGCAACCGACGTAGCTTGGTCGGCCATGCCACCCCACCGCAGCCTCACGGCGCTCGTATCCCGCACCCCCGGACCCGTCCGGGGGGCGCTGTGGATGGTCACGTTCTGCTTCCTGCTCGCCTCGCAAGCGGTGTTCATCCGTCGCGTTTCAACCCATATCCATCCCTTCGAGATCGTTCTCTTCCGCAACGTGTTCGCGGTCCTCTTCCTGGCGCCCGTGTACTGGCACTTCGGGATCGAGGGGATGCGGACCCGCGCTTACGGCCTCTATGCGCTCGCTTTCATCCTCATGGGCGTCTCGCCGCTCGCCTGGTTCCTGGCCATCGCACTGATGCCCATGGCGGAGATGATCGCGCTCACGTTCACGTCTCCGTTGTTCGCCAGCATCGGCGGCGCGCTGATCCTGGGCGAGATCGTGCGCTGGCGGCGCTGGGCCGCGATCGTCGCCGGCTTCGTCGGCGCCATGATCATCCTGCGACCGGGGATCGAGGCGGTGAGCCCGCCGGCCCTGATCGCGCTTCTCGCGTCGGTGTTCATCGCGTCCAGCGCGCTCACCCTGCGCCGGCTTTCCGCGACCGAGAACCCGACTGCGATCGTTCTTTGGACGTCGCTGGTGATCACCCCGATCTCGGCGGTCCCGGCGGCGTTCGTCTGGACGACGCCGTCGCTCGAGTCCGTGGCATGGATGGCGGGGCTCGGGCTGGTGTCGCTGCTGGCCCATATCGCCTGGGTCCGTTCGTTCGCCGCCGCCGACGTCTCGGCGGTGATGCCGTTCAACTTCACCAAGCTCCTGTTCGCGGCGTTGTTCGGATACCTGTTCTTCGCAGAGAAGCCCGACGCCTGGATGTGGGTCGGGGCGGCGGTCATCTTCGCGGCCACCCTCTATACCGGCCACCGCGAGGCGATCGCCAAGGCCGAGGCGAACGCCGCCGGCCGTGGCGCCGGCGGGACACGACCATGAGGCGAAGAGCGCGGCCGTGATGGCGGCGCGGCCTCGCGGTGATGGCGCGCCGTCGCGCGGCGGACGCTCGGCGCCGGTCCGGGCGGCGCTCTGGATGGTTCTCTCGGCGGTCGGCTTTTCGACCATGACGGCGTTGATCCGCCACGTCTCGTTCGGGCTGCATCCGTTCGAGATCGGGTTATTCCGCAGCGTGTTTGGGATATTGCTGTTGGCGCCGTGGGTTCTGCGGTTTGGCGCGGCGCACTTGCGGACCCGGCGGCTCGCACTCCACGCCTGGCGGGGGCTGGCGAGCGTCGGCGCGCTGCTCGCCTATTTCTTCGCGGTCTCGCTCATTCCGCTCGCCGAGGCCGCGGCGCTCACCTTCACCGCGCCGCTCTTCGCCACCGCCTGTGCGGGCCTGGTGCTCGCCGAACGTGTCGGCTGGCGCCGTTGGTTGGCCGTGGTCGGCGGGTTCGCAGGCACCCTGATCATCCTCCGGCCAGGCGTGGAGGCCGTCTCCTGGCCGGCGATGCTGGTCCTGGTCGCGTCCGTGTTCGTCGCTGCCGAAATCCTGATCACCAAGGCGTTGACGAGCACCGAATCGGCCGAGACCATCGTGATCTACATGGGCGTGTTCGTGACCCCCTTTGCGCTGGTGCCGGCGATCGCGGTGTGGGAGACACCGACGCCGGCCCAGCTCGCGTGGATCCTCGCACTGGCGGCGGCGGCCACGGCCGGGCATATAGGCGTCGCCCGCGCCTTCCGCCTCGTCGACGCGACCGCGGTGCTGCCCATCGACTTCACCAAGCTGATCTTCGTCGCGACGTTCGGCTATCTGTTCTTCGACGAGGTTCCCGACGCCTGGACTTGGCTCGGCGGCGTGGTGATCTTCTCGGCGGCGATCTACACCGCGCACCGCGAGGCGAGGCGCCGTGCCGGCGCGCGGGCGAAGGCACGTTAGGGCTTCATCCGTTTAGTCGGCACCAGCCCGCACCCCCGCCCGGCCAACCCGAGCGTACCATTCCGTGGGTGGCCGGGCGGGGGTGCGAGCCGGTGCGATTCCGCGTGAGGGGATAACGCTCTAGCCTCGCTTGGTCGGACCCTAAACCAGATCGCGGTCGCTCGGTTTCGCCTGTGGCGATCCAGCGGGCGCGTGAATCTGGTCTACACTATTGAGGTCGGGCGGATCGGCGCGTTTGATTGGAACCGCGATGCGGCTCCAATCAAACGCGATCCGCTCTAAAGCTGGGCTAAGGTCGCGCCATGAGTCAACGCCGCTCGGTCCCGCCGGATGCATCGGACATCGAGGCGATGGCACGCGCCGCGCTCAAGACGATTCCCGCTGAGCTTCGCCGTCACGTCGGCAACGTGGTCATCCGGGTCGAGGAGTTTCCCGACAGCGCGACCGAGCACGAGATGGACCTGGAAAGCCCGTTCGACCTTCTCGGCCTTTATCGGGGCGTGTCGATGGACCGCAAGAGCGTTCACGATGTGGCCGACGACGTGGACATGATCTTTCTTTACCGCCGTCCCATGCTCGATTACTGGTGCGAGACGGGAGACGACATCGGGGCCGTCGTGCGCCACGTGCTGATCCACGAGATCGGCCATCACTTCGGCCTCAGCGACGAGGACATGGAGCAAATCGAGAAAAAGGCATGACCGCGGCGATCAGGCCCCTTCGGCCCGAACGGACGTTCACGGCCCGTGGGTGCGCTGAGCAACTCCAAGGGGAGGAAAGGACGATGCGGACATTCACGAACATGGGAATCGGCTTCGCCGCGACGGTGGTCGCCGCCCTTTTGGGCCATGTCGCCGCATCCGCGGACGAAGTGGTTGCGCGCGGAAACTTTTACGATTCGCCCTATCACAAAGCAGCGGGCGAGGCGGCGCTGGTGGCGAAGAGCGACGGCTCCATCGAAGTGCGCCTGAGCGATTTCCGGTCAGACCGGGGCCCGGATGTCTACGTCATCCTCAGCACCGCGGACGAGCCCACCAAGGACGCGGACATCACGGGGGCGCGCTACGTCACCCTCGGCGCCATCAAGGCCACGAAAGGCGACCAAACTTACGCGGTGCCCGCAGGCGTGGACGCCCGCGAATTCCGCTCGGTGGGGCTCTGGTGCGCGCAGTATTCGATTCTGTTCGGGGCCGCGGCCCTGGCCGCGGAGTAGGTGCGAGGCGGGTGGCCTGCCACTCGCCCGGCCTTCGCAGCCGAAGCGGCTGCTCCGACCGAAAGCCGGTTTCTGCCGACTGAAGGTCGGCGGAGGATGCAAGCGCGCAAGGGCCAGTTTCCCTACGCCCCGGAAGGGGCTTCGGGAGACACTCCTACGCCTAAACGCCTTCGGGTGTCAGCCCACGAGGTGGCCTGCCACCCGAAGCCGGAGGCGTAGGGTGGTGGAGCCGAGGGGGATCGAACCCCTGACCTTCGCATTGCGAACGCGACGCTCTCCCAGCTGAGCTACGGCCCCACCGGCGCCGCCCCCGCTCGATCGTGCCCGCGCCGACGATGCGCGCCGGGCGGATTTGGGAACGGCGATCCGGCCGCTAATGTGTTTTCGCCCGAACCCCAAGTCAAGGGCCGTGGGCGCGCGTCCGCGCGGCCTTGCGTAGGGTGGGCCGGGAAGCTAGGTTAGTCTCCCATCCACCCCGCGCGAGGCGCACGGCGGCATGGACGTGATTCTGAGCGGCTTCCTCTTCCTTCTTAGCAAGATCGTTGGCTATTACATCTGGATCATCATCGCCGGTGTGATCCTGAGCTGGTTGACCGCGTTCAACGTGGTCAACCGGTCCAACCGCTTCGTCCACGTTCTCGGCGATTTCATCTTCAGAATCACCGAACCCGCGCTTCGGCCGATCCGCAACATCCTTCCAAACCTCGGCGGAATCGATATCTCGCCGGTGATTCTCATCCTGATCCTCTTGACGGTGCAGGGGATTGTTCGCGGTTTCATCGGAAAAATCATCTGATCGCGCAGCCGCGTTCTCGAGGGCCAGGGGTGGGCTCATCGTGCGCCTCAAGGTGTCGGCGCGCGCGGCGCGCGAGCGCATCGACGGCTTCGTCGAAGACGGCGGCGAGATGCGGCTCAAGCTCGCGGTCAGCGCGCCGCCCGTGGGCGGCAAGGCGAACGCGGCCGTGATCGCGCTCTTGGCCAAGGCCTGGTCGGTTCCGAAATCGCGGCTTTCCATCACCGTCGGCGCCAACGCGCGGCGCAAGAC
>JAKZXM010000347.1:0-5535 GCA_047514975.1 Rhodospirillales bacterium | reverse complement strand
CGTCGGGAAGCGTGAGGATCTCGCGCGCCTCGGCCATCACCGTTTTCCTTCCCTTCGGGCGCATCGCCGTCGAATCCGGTCCATTTCAATGATCCGGTCGGATGGTGCCCATGGCGGGGTTCCGGGAAGCGCGCCAGCGCGCGAATGCGGCGCCGTCGTCGATATCCACCAGGGTCTCGATGAACGCCACCGAAGCGCGGGGTGGAAGGTTGGCCAGGGTATCGGCGAGCGCGTGTTCCGTCGACCAGCGTACGGCGTCGAACAGTCCCGGCAAGGGCCGCCGGCGCTTGAGCCCGACCAGCCAGTAGCCACCATCGGGCGCCGGCCCGAACACCGCGTCCGCGCGCCCCAATGCGTGAAAGGCCGGGGCCACGTGGCGGGTGCTAAGCTCGGGGACATCGCTTCCGACCACGACCACCGGCCCCGGCGGCATGGCCGCCATCACGCGAGCCATGCGTTTTCCCAGATCGCCCGATCCCTGGGGGACGCGGCGAAGCCGGGCGGGCCAAAATCCGGACTGCCGCGCGTCGCGATCCGGCGTCACCGCCAGGGTCAAGCGCCAACGCGGATCCCGGCGCAGGCGTGCGAGCACGGAAGCGACGGTGTGGCGGTAGAACGCGGTCGCAGCGGGCGCGCCGATGTCGGCGGCGAGCCTGCGCTTGACGGCGCCGAGCCGCGGCGCCCTGACGAATACGACGAGATGGTTCGCGGGCCTCATCCGTAGATGCGCAGCAAGACCCGCGGCGGAAGACCCAGGAAATAGAGCCCGAGGCACAACGCGTTGCGCATCACCCGCAAGAGATAGCCGCCGCGCCGGTAGCGCGCGGGCGATGTGAACGCGCGCACATCCAGGAACGCGAGACGGCGCCGCCCGATCCGGCGCACCAGGTCCACGTCCTCCATCAGCGCCAGCGGCCGGAAGCCGCCGAGCGCGTCGTAGAATCTTCGCGCGATGAGCAGCCCCTGGTCGCCGTAGGCGAGCCCGAAAAGCCGGCAGCGCAACGCGACGAGACCTTCGAGCAGCCGGGCCGCGCGCGCCGCATCGTCGAGGGCGAAACGAAAGACCGCGGCGCGGCGCGCGTTGGCCGCATCGGCGAGGAAGGCCTCGACCGCCGCCGCCCAACCGGCCTCGAGGACCGTATCGGCGTGCACGAACAAGA
This sequence comes from Rhodospirillales bacterium, assembly GCA_047514975.1. GTDB lineage: Bacteria > Pseudomonadota > Alphaproteobacteria > Rhodospirillales > JASLLV01 > JASLLV01. Next base: position 4,375 of record JAKZXM010000347.1, on the reverse strand, counting down.
GCCAGTCTCCGCGCGCGGCCTTCGCGCCGGCCGCGAGCTGGCCGCCGCGCCCCCGCAGCGCTTCGATCACACGGGCGCCCGCGAGCGCCGCGCGCTCGCGCGTATCGTCGGCCGACCCACCATCGACGACGACGATCTCGTCGGCTCCGCCGCCGGCCATCAAGGCCTGCAACGTGCGACCGATATGCGCCGACGCCTCGAGTGTCGGAATGACGACGCTCAGCAACGCTCCCTCGCGCAACCCTTGGACGCGGCCACAATAGACCAGATCGCGGTCGGTCGGAATCGCCTGTGGCGATCCAGCGGGCGCGTGAATCTGGTCTACACTATCGAGGACGAGCGGATCGGCGCGTTTCATTGGAAACGCGATCCGCTCTAGCGCAACGAAGGGCACCCGAAAGCGCAGATTTGTTCTTGAAATGTTCTGCTTGATCTGGTTAGGATCAAGCCATGATCGCAGAGGTGACAGCGCGCCCCCGCAAGGGGCGCGGCGCGGTGACCAATCGCTCAGGACGTCACGAGCGCCTGACGCGCATCACCGTCGACGACGGCTGGGCGCGGGCCGAAGACGCGGACCGACGGCTCGCGACCACCGTCTCGATCGATGCGAGTCGCACCGTGATCAGCCGCAACGATTCGCCGGACGTCGGGTTCGACCAGTCCATCAATCCCTACCGCGGATGCGAACACGGCTGCATCTACTGCTACGCCCGGCCGAGCCACGCGTGGCTGGGCTTGTCGCCGGGGCTCGATTTCGAGACGCGGCTGTTCATGAAACCGGATGCGCCCGCGCTGCTCGCGCGCGAGCTCGGCCGGCCCGGCTATCGTTGCCGGGTCGTGCTGCTCGGCGCCAACACCGATCCCTACCAGCCGATCGAACGGAAGTTCCGGATCACGCGCCGCATCCTCGAGGTTCTGTCGGCCCACGAGCACCCGGTGAGCGTCATAACCAAATCGGACCTCGTGCTTCGCGATACGGACGTCCTCGCGTCCATGGCCGAACGCCGGCTCGCCTCGGTGGGGGTCTCGGTGACCACGCTCGACGGCGCGCTCGCGCGCGCGCTCGAGCCGCGCGCGCCCGGCCCCGGCAAACGCCTGGAAGCAATCCGGCGGTTGAGCGCGGCGGGCGTGCCGGTCGCGGTCATGGCGGCGCCCATGATCCCTTGTTTGAATGACGCCGAGCTCGAAGGCATCCTCGAGGCGGCATCCGGCGCGGGTGCCTGCAACGCCGGCTACATTCTCGTTCGTCTTCCGCGCGAGATCCGCGAGCTCTTCGCCGAGTGGCTCGAGGCCCATGCGCCGGCGAAGGCGAGCCGCGTGTTGGCGCGCATCCGCGAGACGCGGGGCGGCGCGCTCTACGACTCGGCGTTCGGGACCCGCATGAAGGGAAGCGGGCCTTACGCGGAGATGCTGGCGGGGCGCTTTCGGCTGGCGTGCAAGCGTTTCGGGCTCGACGGCAACCGCGACGCCAAGTTCGACCTCGACACCGCGCGTTTTCGGGTTCCGCCCCGGAACGGCGCCCAGCTCTCTCTTCTGTGACGAACGGGCTCGACTCGGCCGGGTTCGTTCACAGCCGCGCGGAGTGCTAGAATCCGGTCATGGCCGCAGGCGAGCACGCGAACCGAGCCGCGAACCCGAGGTCCGGGCCGGCGCGGAAGAATGCCTGATTTCCGCCTCGAGGCCGCGGCCCGCGCGGAAGGCGCGGAAGTCATCGCCGGCGTCGACGAGGCCGGACGCGGGCCCTGGGCGGGCCCCGTGGTCGCCGCCGCGGTGGTCCTGGATGCGAAGCGCCTGACGCCTGAGCTTAGGTACGGCCTCGACGATTCGAAGAAGCTCGCGCGGAAGCGCCGCGTCGAGCTGTTCGCGGCACTCCGCGAGTGCGCCGACGTCGCGCTGGGCGTTGCCGAGGTTGCCGAGATCGAGGCGCGCAACATCCTCGTCGCCACCATGGAGGCCATGCGCCGCGCGGTCGCCGGCTTGGCCACGGCGCCCCATATGGCGCTCGTGGACGGCATCACGGCACCACCGCTTTCGTGCGACGTCCGCTGCGTGGTCAAGGGCGACGGGCGATCGCTCTCAATCGCCGCAGCCTCGGTGGCCGCCAAGGTGACACGGGACGGCATCATGGTGGGGCTCGCGTCCGCGTACCCCGGCTACGGATGGGAACGAAACGCGGGCTACGGGACCGCCGAACACCGTGAATCCCTCGCGCGACTTGGCCCGACGCCGCATCACCGGCGCACATTCGCCCCGGTCGCCCGGCTCTTGGGAAACTAGATATTGGGGCGATTGATTACCTACGAGTCAAGATATAGCGTGTGACGTGAATTCATAAGTCCTTGATTCCACTTGCTTCTTGACGCGTCGGCCGCGCTCGCCCATCTTCCGCGTCATGGGCGGAAGCAAAAAAAAATCGTGGCGAATCAAGTCCTTCTCGGCGACTGCGTCGAGATCATGGCGGCGTTGCCACCCGCCTCGGTCGACGTGGTCTTCGCCGACCCTCCCTACAACCTGCAGCTCGAAGGCGCGCTCTTGCGGCCCAACAACTCGAAGGTGGCGGGCGTGGATGCCGCGTGGGACCGCTTCGACGGTTTTCGCGGCTACGACGAGTTCACGCGCGCCTGGCTCATCCAGGCGCGAAGGCTGTTGAAGCGCGACGGCACGTTGTGGGTGATCGGGACCTACCACAACATCTACCGCATCGGCGCCATGGTGCAGGACGAAGGCTTTTGGATCCTCAACGACGTCGTTTGGCGCAAGACGAACCCCATGCCCAACTTCCGCGGCCGGCGGTTCACCAACGCCCACGAAACCTTGATCTGGTGCGCCCACGCGCGCGGCGAGCCCTATCGGTTCAACTACCGCGCCATGAAGGCGCTCAACGACGGCCTTCAGATGCGTTCGGACTGGCTTTTGCCGCTTTGCACCGGCCCCGAGCGCATCAAGGCTCGGGGGCGCAAGGCGCACCCCACCCAGAAGCCCGAGGCGCTTCTCCATCGCGTGATCCTCGCCTCGACCGATGTGGGCGATCTGGTGCTCGACCCGTTTTTCGGCACCGGGACCACGGGCGCCGTCGCCAAGCGGTTGGGGCGCACCTTCCATCGGAATCGAATCGGATCCCGAATACGTGCGGATCGCCGAGCGCCGCATCGCCGCCATCGCCGGCCCGGCGGATCCGGCGCTGGTGGCGCCGATCGAGCGCCGGTCCGAGCCGCGAATTCCCTTCGGCTGGCTGGTCGAGCGCGGGCTCTTGGCGCCCGGCGACGTTCTCTACGACGCGCGGCGCCGGCACACCGCGCGCGTGCGCGCCGACGGGACCCTGGCCACCGCCGACTTCCGGGGCTCCATCCACGCCGCCGGCGCCCATGTCCAGAACGCGCCCGCGTGCAACGGTTGGCAATTCTGGTGCACCGAGGTCGCCGGCCGGCTCGTGCCCATCGATCTTCTGCGACAGCGGCTGCGCGCCGAACTCCAATAAAAGTGATCCGGCGCGACCACGCCCCGGCTATGAGCCCGCACCGACGCCGTGCTAGCGTTTGCGCCTGTCGAGGCCGTACCGAACGGCGACGTCACGTCCCCCGGGGGAATCCATGAACGAACGGCGCGTGCGGCTTTGGTCGGGGCTTGTGATCGCCGCCTACGTCCTCGTCCACCTCCTCAACCACGCGCTCGGCCTGGTCTCCCTCGAGACCGCCGAGGCGGCGCTTCGTTGGGTGCTCAAGGTCTGGGGAAACCCCGTCGGACAGGTTCTCCTTTATGGATCCTTCCTGGTCCACTTTTCGATTTCGCTGCTTGCTGTCTACAGACGGGGCACCTTGCGGATGCCGCCTTGGGAGGCGGTTCAGATCGGGCTCGGGCTGATGGTCGTGCCGTTGATCCTCATCCACGTGATCGGGACCCGGGTGATCGGCTTCTCGCTGGGCTTCGAGCCCACCTACGCTTACGTGGTGGCCTCCATCTGGGTTTCCGATCCGCTCCGCGGTGTCCAGCAGGCGTTCGCCCTGGTCGTCGTGTGGGGTCATCTTTGCGCGGGCATCCATTTTTGGCTTCGCCATCGGCCCTGGTATCCGCGCCTCCTTCCGATCCTTTATCCGGTGGCGATCATCGTCCCGATCCTCGCGCTCCTGGGCTTCGCCGGGATGGGCGTGACGGTCGCCGAACGGGCCCGACAGGCGGGATACCTCGCCTCGGTGTTCGCCGATGTCACCGCGGCGCCGGCCGGGACCATCGCGTGGTTCAAGGGGCTCGAGCCCATCGCCATCGGGGTGTTCGTGGCGCTCGTCGCGCTTACCCTCATCGCCCGCGAGGCGCGGCGGGTCCACCGCAACCGCTTCGGGGTCTTCCGCGTCACGCTTCCCGACGGCCGCGTCGTGGT
>JAKZXM010000346.1:0-8602 GCA_047514975.1 Rhodospirillales bacterium | reverse complement strand
CCGGGCGCCGCCGAGACCGGGTTGGCGTTGAAGGTGCCTTGGTGGGCGATCTTCTCGCGACGCGTGCGGGGGGCGGCGTCGAAAGCGAGCCATTCGAGGATGTCGGAGCGCCCTGCCACCGCGCCGCCCGGAAACCCGCCGGCGACGACCTTGCCGAGAAGCGTCAAGTCCGGCGTGACGCCGTATAAGCCCTGGGCGCCGCCGGGCGACACCCGAAACCCGGTGACCACCTCGTCGAAGATCAACACGACGCCCGCCGCCGCCGTGAGTGCCCGCAGCCGCTTGAGAACGTCCGCCGGCGTCGGCACGGAGCCGGTGTGAACGCCGATGGTCTCGATCATCACCGCGGCCACGTCGTCGTCTTCGGCGAGCACCGCCTCAAGGTCGTCCAGCGCGTTGGGCGGGACGAGGACGACCGCGTCCGCCACCGCCTCGAGCACGCCCGGGGTCGGCGTGCCGTCGAGGTGCGAGCGCACACCGAAGGCGACGTGATCGTGCCAGCCGTGAAAGTGACCGACGAAACGGACGATCTTGCGCCGGCCCGTGTGTGCGCGCGCCAGGCGGATCGCCATGTGGCTGGCCTCGGTGCCCGAGGCGGTGAATCGGACCTTCTCGGCGCTCGGCATCAGCTCGCGGATCAGCCGGCTCCAACGGACCTCGAGCTCGGTGCAGGCCGCGAAGTGGGTGCCGCGCTCGAGCTGGCGGCGGACGGCTTCCATCACGTCCGGGTGACAGTGGCCGAGAAGCAGCGCGCCGTGGCCGCCGTAGTAGTCCACGAAAACATTCCCGTCCACGTCCCACTTCAGCGGACCCGCGGCGCGCTCGCAATAGAACGGATAGGGGTGCATCTGCCGCGAATCGTGGACCAGGCCGCCGGGAAGCACCTCCTGGGCCTGGGCGAAAAGGGCCGCGGATTTCGGCGTCATCGCCCGATACGCCGCCTCGATGCGGGAGTTCGTGAGGCTTGCCTGGTTCATGGCGCTTTCCGCCGGGGACGCCCCTGGCCGAATGCCGGGCGCTGGAGCGGATCGCGTTTGATAGGAACTGCATCGCGGTTCCTATCAAACGCGCCGACCCGCTCGACCTCCATAGTGTAGACCAGATTCACGCGCCCGCTGGTTCGCCACAGGCGAAACCGAGTGACCGCGATCTGGTCTAGGCCGGGCAAAAGAATGAAGCAAGCATCGGCCCGCGTCGAGGGGAGATGCGGCCCGGCCCACAATCGCGAGGCGTCGCCTTTGCGTCCTCATGAATCGTTGAATCCCAGCACGATTCAATAAGTCGTTTATGGGATACTCAAGAATCTCCCGAACCGTATTGATTCCTTTGGTGGAATCAGTTCCGTCAGCTTGACAAACCGCGCTTGGATCGACATTTTGGGCGATTCGGGCCGGGGATACCCCATAGCTAGATTCTCCGGCCCGGCTTGACGGAACGCCGGTCCGAGGCGCGCCGGGAAGGGAACGCCGATGTCGAGCGCGAAGGCGGTGGTGATCGCAGGGCTGACGGCTGGCCTCGTCGTCGCCGGCGCCATGGTCGTCGGTTTCGCGAGCCCATGGTCGCATGGCGTCGGCGCGGTGCGGGGTGAGGCGGGCGCCCTTGCGACGGACGGGAGTTGGGCGCTCGCGCCCTTATCCCTCGGTCATCCGGCCGCGGCGACCACCCTGACGACGCGCCTTCCGGCGTTGCCGGCGGCCCCGGCGCGCCCAATGCTGCGCCCGCCCATTACCTTTCCGATCGAGGTTCGCACGGGCGACACCCTGGCGAAACTGCTTCAGGGCGCTGGCGTCCCGCGCCTTGCGGCCCATTCGGCGATCGCGGCGCTGAAAGCGGTCTACGACCCGCGCCGCATCCGTCCGGGCGAGCAGGTGCTGGTCACATTCGAGGCCACGGACGAAGCGACCGACCCCGGCCTGTTCGCCGGCTTTTCCCTCGACGTGACGCTGGAGCGCCGCGTCGCGGTCAGCCGCCTGGGCGACGGCTTCGCGGCAGAGGTCCTGGAACGCGACCTCGAACGCGCTCTCCTGCGCGCCGATGGCACGATCCGCTCGAGCCTCTTCGTCGACGGCGAGGCGGCGGGCGTGCCGGTGCCGGTGCTGATCGAGATCATCCGCGCCTATTCCTGGGACGTAGATTTCCAGCGCGACATTCGCGACGGCGACGATTTCGAGCTCGTGTACGAACGATTCGCGGACGAAAACGGAAAGCCCGTGCACGCGGGCCGGCTGGTTTCGGCCAAGCTGACGCTCAGCGGCAAACGGCTCGCGATCTATCGCTTCGCCGGCACGGACGGGACGACGGATTTTTACGACGACAAGGGCCGGAGCGTGCGCAAGGCGCTGATGCGAACGCCCATCGACGGCGCCCGGCTTTCGTCGCGCTATGGTGCGCGCCGCCATCCCATCCTCGGTTACACCAAGATGCACCGGGGGCTCGACTTCGCGGCGCCCCAGGGCACGCCCATCTACGCCGCCGGCAACGGCACGGTGCGCGCCGCGGGTCGCAACGGCGCCTACGGCAACTACGTGCGCATCCGCCACAACGAGCGCTACTCGACCGCGTACGGGCACCTGCGCGGGATCGCCAAGGGGGTCCGCAAGGGCCGCCGGGTCGTCCAGGGCCAGGTGATCGGATACGTGGGCTCGACGGGGCGCTCGACCGGGCCGCATCTTCACTACGAGATCCTGGTCGCCGCGCGCCAGGTCAACCCGCTCAAGCTGAAGATGCCCTCGGGGCGCAGGCTCGAGGGCGCGTAGCTGACGCGCTTTCGCACCGTGCGCGAATCGATCGAGCGCGCCTACGCCTCGCTGGGCGCGCCCACCCGCCTCGCCGCCGGCGGCGAGTAAGGCCGCGCGAAAGCGGGTATCGATTCGTCCTTCGCGGCAAACTTAGGTCCAACTGGGGATGCCGCCCCTCTCTGATCCGCCTGGCGAGCCGATCGATGGGTTCTCGTCAGGATCGGGCCGGAACGCTCACGCGGCCTCGGACTTGACGCCGTTGATCACCAGGCTGCCGTCGGCGGCCGAGACGCGGACGGTCTCGCCGTCCGCGATCTTGCCCTCGAGGATCATGGTCGCGAGCGGATTCTGAAGCACGCGCTGGATCACCCGGCGCAGCGGCCTGGCGCCGTACACCGGATCGTAGCCTTGCTGGGCGAGCCAGGCCTTTGCCGCAGCGTCGAGCCCGAGCGTGATGCGGCGGTCCGCGAGCAGCCGGCCCAGGTGCGCGAGCTGAATCTCGACGATCCCGTCCATGTGCGCGGGCCGCAACCGGTGAAAAAGGATGATCTCGTCGAGACGGTTGAGGAATTCGGGCCGGAAGGCGGCGCGCACGATCGCCATCACCTCATCGCGCGCGTCGGTCGAATCGCGCTCCCCTTCGAGGGACGCGAGCACGTCGCCGCCGAGGTTCGACGTCAATACGATCAAGCTATTGCGGAAATCGACCGTGCGGCCGTGGCCGTCGGTCAGGCGCCCGTCGTCGAGGACCTGGAGCAAGACGTTGAAGACGTCGGCGTGCGCCTTCTCCACCTCGTCGAACAGGATCACCTGATAAGGGCGCCGGCGGACCGCCTCGGTCAGCGCGCCCCCTTCCTCGTAGCCCACGTATCCGGGCGGCGCGCCGATCAGCCGGGCGACCGCGTGCTTCTCCATGTATTCCGACATGTCGATGCGGACCATGGCGGTCTCGTCGTCGAACAGGAACTCGGCCAACGCCTTGGTCAACTCGGTCTTGCCGACGCCCGTGGGACCCAGGAACAGGAACGTTCCTATGGGGCGGTTCGCGTCCTGAAGCCCGGCGCGCGCCCGGCGCACCGCGTTGGCGACCGCCGCGACCGCCTCGTCCTGGCCGATGACGCGGCGGCCCAGCCGCTCTTCCATGTGGACGAGCTTCTCGGCCTCGCCCTGGAGCATCTTCTCGACCGGGATCCCGGTCCACCGCGCAACGATCGAGGCCACGTGCTCGGGCGTGACCATCTCGTCGAGCATGCGGTCCTCGTGGCTTGATTCGGCGCTGGCGAGCTTGTCTTCGAGCCGCGGGATCAGGTCGTACTGCAGCTCGCCGGCCTTCTCGTAGGCGCCGTCGCGCATGGCCTTTTCGACCGCCAGGCGCGCCTGGTCAAGCTGTTCGCGAAGCTTCGTCGTATCGGCGAGCGCCGCCTTCTCCGCGCGCCATCGCCCGGTCAAGTCGGCGGAGCGCGCCTCGAGATCGGCGAGCTCGCCCTCCAGGGTTTTCAGGCGCTCCTTGGACGCGCTGTCCGGCTCTTTCTTGAGGGCTTCGCGTTCGATCTTGAGCTGGATGATGCGGCGGTCGAGCTCGTCGATCTCCTCGGGCTTGGAATCTACCTCCATGCGCAGCCGGCTGGCCGACTCGTCGACGAGATCGATGGCCTTGTCGGGGAGAAACCGGTCGGTGATGTAGCGGTTCGAGAGCGTCGCCGCCGCGATCAGCGCCGCATCGGCGATGCGCACCCCGTGGTGGAGCTCGTATTTCTCCTTGATCCCGCGCAGGATCGAAACCGTGTCCTCGACGCTGGGCTCGGCGACGAACACGGGCTGGAACCGGCGCGCCAGGGCCGCGTCCTTTTCGACGCGGGCGCGATACTCGTTCAGCGTCGTCGCGCCGACACAGTGCAAGTCCCCGCGCGCCAGCGCCGGCTTGAGCAGGTTCGAAGCGTCGATCGCGCCTTCGGCGGCGCCGGCGCCGACGAGGGTGTGCATCTCGTCCACGAAAAGGACGATCTCGCCATCGGCGGCCGAGATTTCGCTCAGCACCGCTTTCAGGCGTTCCTCGAAATCGCCGCGAAACTTCGTCCCCGCCACCAGGGCGCCGAGGTCGAGGACCATGAGCTTTTTGTCCTTGAGGGTCTCGGGCACGTCGCCGTTGACGATCCGCTGGGCGAGGCCCTCGACGATCGCAGTCTTGCCGACGCCGGGCTCGCCGATGAGGACGGGGTTGTTCTTGGTCCGCCGCGAAAGCACCTGGATGGTGCGCCGGATCTCCTCGTCGCGGCCGACCACGGGGTCGATCTTTCCGTCGGCCGCGGCGCGCGTGAGATCGCGGGCGTACTTCTCGAGCGCGTCATAGGCGTTCTCGGCGCTGGCGGTGTGCGCCTTGCGGCCCTTTCTCAGCTCGTTGACGGTCCGATTCAGGTTCTGCGGCGTGACGTCCGCCTGGCTCAGGACCTTCGCCGGCGGCGTGCCCTGGGCCAAGGCGAGGGCCAGCAGGAGCTGCTCGACGGTGACGAACGAATCCCCCGCCTTGTCCGCGATCTGCTCGGCCTGTTCGAAAAGGCGCGCCGTCTCGGGTCCCAAGTACACCTGGCCGGCGCCGGGGCCCTCGACGCTCGGAAGCTTCGCCATCTCCAACGCGAGGCCCTGGCGTGCGCGCGCCGCGTCGCCGCCGGCAGCCGAAATCAGGTTCGCCGCCATGCCGTCGGCGTCGGCGAGCAGGGCCTCGAGGATGTGAAGGGGCATCAACTGCTGGTGCCCGGCGCGAAGCGCGGCCGTCTGCGCCGCCTGGACGAAGCCGCGGGCGCGCTCGGTGTATTTCTCGAACTCCATGGGCTGCGATCCCTTCCGCGACGGACACGCCTCTCAAGATATGGCCGCGCCCGGCCGATCCGCAAGCGCCGCCGCCCGCTCCAACGCGGCGTTGACAGCATCGGTCAGTCCCGGAATGGTTGCGCCATGCCCGCCATCGTCGAGCAATTGGCCCGTTATCCCGTGAAGGGCCTGAGCGCAGAAAGACTGCAACGGGTCCGGCTCGCCGCCGGCGACGGCGTTGTCGGCGATCGCCGCTACGCGTTGGCGCTCGCGGACGCCCCATTCGACCCCGCTCGGCCCGCGTGGCTTCCCAAGGAAAACTTCCTCATGCTCAAGCGGAACGCCCGGCTGGCGCGACTGGACGCCCGCCTCGAAGGGGACGACGGCGTTCTTCGGCTGGGCGAACGGGGAAAACCGCCGATCCGGGCGAGCGTCCGAGACGCCGCCGGGCGGGCGAAGATCGTCGAATTCCTCGCCCGGTTCATGGCAGGCGAGATCGACCGTCCGCCGCGATTCGTCGAGGGCGCCGGCGGCCACCAGTTCTCCGACCATCGCGACCGGGTGGTGTCGTTGATCAACCTCGCGTCGGTGCGCATGCTCGAGGAAGCTGCGGGGCGGCCGCTGGATCCGCTCCGCTTCCGAGCCAACGTCTATTTCGACGGCATCGACCCGTGGGAGGAATTCTCGTGGCTGGAGGCCGGCCTTGCGATCGGAACGGCGCGCCTGCGGGTGACGGCACGCATCGACCGATGCGCCGCGATCGACGTCGAGCCCGGGTCGGGCGCGCGCAACACGAATCTGATGAGAATGCTATCGAAGCGCTTCGACCACGTCGACATGGGCGTCTACGCGACCGTGACCGGCGGCGGCGAAATCGCCCTCGGCGACGCTCTCAAGCCCGAAGGCTGACCCTCAACTGGGAAACGGATCTTCGCCGCCCGCTCCGTTGTCGGGCGGATCCTTCTCGCCGGATGCGGCATCTCCGATGTCCGGCTGCGGCGCGTCGGGGTTCACGGCCGGCGACGGCGGGGCCGCGTCGTTACCGTGAGCGTAGCCGTAGGGCTGGCCCTGGCCCTGGCCCTGGCCCTGGCCCTGGCCCTGGCCTTGGCCCTGATCCCGTTGGCCGCCGCCGTTAACGAGCCGGTGGTAGTGGTCGGCGTACTGGTAGTAGCTTTCCGACGCGACCCGGTCGCCCGACGTGTGGGCGTCGCGAGCGAGCGCGAGGTAGCGGTCCAACACCTGTTGTGCGGTTCCCCGAACCTTGACATCGGGGCCGTTGCTTTCGACGGATCGGTTTTGGGACGAGGGGTGGCGTTTGCCGTTGCCTCTTGGGCGCCCGCGGCGCGTGCTGAGTCCTGGTTTCATGGCTCCTGTTCGCATTCGGTTACGCCATTCAATCCGTTTCCCGGGCACGCCAGCTCTATTGCGCGGCCCATATGGCCAAAACCTGAAGACCGGTTCGGCGATCACGGATTGGGATGCGGGGTGCAATTGCGTCCGGTACGCCCGGCGATGCCAGCCCCCTCGGCCCTCCTGGGCCCATCCGGCACGAAAACCTAGTCGCGTGGCGCCGATATTCCAACATTTTTTTTCGCGCTACGACGACGAACGGGTTGCGACAATGCAGCGCGGGTGATGCGCGAGATCGCGCGCGACGGCGATCGGTCGCATCTCCGCCGCCTCCAAGAGGCGCGTGACGGAAGCCGCCTGCCGGTCGCCGATCTCGAGCACGGCGAGGCCGCCGGCGCCGAGCAGCCGGGGAAGCGCGGGCACGATCTCGCGGTAGCATGCGAGTCCGTCCGTCCCGGCCAACAGCGCCGTCGCCGGCTCGAAAGCCGTGATCTCGGGCGCGAGCGCGGGGAAACTCCGTTGCGCGACGTAGGGCGGATTCGCGACCACCAGGTCGAAGGCGTGGTCGAGGGCGGCGCTCCACTCGCCGCACAGGAAGTTCGCGCGCGCGCCGAGGCCCAGCCGTTCGGCGTTGCCGCGCGCGATCGCAACCGCGCCCGCGTCGATGTCCACGCCGACGCCGCGGGCGCGTCCGAGCTCGTGCAAGAGCGCGAGCAACAGGCAACCGCATCCGGTGCCCAGATCGAGAATGTCGAGAGCCGCGCCACGATCGTCGATGCGGGTCAACGCCGCCTCGACGACCGTCTCCGATTCCGGGCGGGGAACCAGTGTCCGCGGCGTCACGTGGAAGGGCAGGCTCCAAAACTCTCGCTCGCCCAGCAGGTACGCCACGGGTTCCCGGCGCCGGCGCCGCGAAACCAGGGATTCAAAGTGACCGAAGACGGCGTCCGAGCCGCTGTCTTCCGCGGGGCCGCGCCGTTGCGCGTGTTCGAATAAAAGCCGGGCCTCGAGCCGCGGCTGGGGGATGCCGGCGGCACCCAGGCGCCGAACGGCGACGGCAATGGCGTCGTCGTAAGCGGACCCGGCGGCGCTCATGTCGCCGCCATGCGCGCCGCCTGATCGTCCGCCACCAGGGCGTCGATCAGCCCGTCAAGCTCGCCCGCCAGGATTTGCGGAAGCTTGTGCACGGTCAAGCCGATGCGGTGGTCCGTGACCCGGCCTTGCGGGAAGTTGTAGGTGCGGATGCGCTGCGAGCGATCGCCGGTGCCGACCTTGCTCTTGCGCTCGGCGGCCAGCGCCGCCTCCCGCTCGGCGCGCTCGAGCTCGAAGAGGCGCGCGCGCAGGATCTTCATCGCCTTGGCCTTGTTCTTGTGCTGGGACTTCTCGTCCTGACAGGTGACGACGGTGCGGCTCGGAAGATGGGTGATGCGAACGGCGCTGTCGGTCGTGTTCACGTGCTGTCCGCCCGCCCCTTGCGAGCGGTAGGTGTCGATCCGAAGGTCCTTGTCGTCGATCCTGACGTCCACCTCTTCGGCCTCGGCCAGGACCGCGACCGTGGCGGCCGAGGTGTGGATGCGCCCGCTCGATTCCGTTTCCGGAACGCGCTGGACGCGATGGACGCCGGATTCGAACTTGAGCCGCGAGAACACGTTGGGTCCCGCGACCGACGAGATCGCTTCCTTGTAACCGCCGATGGAAGTCTCGCT
>JAKZXM010000345.1:0-15021 GCA_047514975.1 Rhodospirillales bacterium | reverse complement strand
CTTCCCGGCTGCGCCGTCGCCGGTTCGGACGCGGCCGACGCCCTTGCCGTCGCCATCTGTCACGCCCACCACCGGCCGCCGATGCGCGATCGCGGGCGATCGGGCCGGGAGGCTGCGGCCGCGGAGGGGCGCTTGTGATCGCCAAGCTGAGCGGCGTCGTGGATTCGGTGGGCGCGGAGTCCGCGGTCATCGACGTGAACGGCGTCGGCTACCTGGTGCTCGCTTCGGCGCGCACGCTCGCGGCCCTCGATCCGGGCGGACCTGCGAGCCTGCTCGTCGAGACCCAGATGCGCGACGATCGAATCCAGCTCTACGGCTTCGCCGAGGCCGCGGAACGCGATTGGTTCCGTCGGCTCGCCACCGTCCAGGGCGTCGGAGCCAAGCTCGCGCTGGGGATTCTGGCTGTGCTTCCCCCCGACGATCTCATCGTGGCCCTGGCGGCCGGCGATCGTGACGCGATCGTTCGCGCGCCCGGCGTCGGCGCCAAGCTCGCCGGGCGGATTGTCGGAGAATTCAAGGACCGGATCGGCGCGATCGCGCTCGCGCCGGCGCAAGCGGCCGCTTCGCCCGGTCCAGGCCGGATCGACACGGTGGCGCGCGAGGCGATTTCGGCGCTGGTCAATCTCGGTTACAGCGCGACCCAGTCGTTCGGCGCCATCTCGGGCGCCGCGCGCCGGCTCGGACCCGACGCCGCGCTCGAGGACTTGATCCGGGCCGGTCTCGCGGAACTGGCGCCGAAGGAGCCCCGTCAAGGCGACGCGGGATCGCTCGCGGGCGAGGCACGGTGACGGGGGACGACATCGTCAGGCCCGCCGCCGGCGAGGGCGATCTCGCCGAGATCACCTTGCGTCCGCTCGCATTGGACGGCTTCGTCGGGCAGACCAGGGTGCGCGAGAACCTGCGGGTCTTCATCGACGCCGCGCGCGCGCGCTCCGAGCCCCTCGACCACGTGCTCATTCACGGGCCGCCCGGGCTCGGCAAGACGACCCTTGCCCACATCGTTGCCCGCGAACTCGGCGTCGGGTTCCGCGCCACCTCGGGGCCGGTGCTGGTCAAGGCCGGGGACCTGGCCGCGATCCTCACCAACCTGGAGGCGCGCGACGTCCTCTTTATCGACGAGATCCATCGCTTGAGCGCGGCGGTCGAGGAGATCCTCTATCCGGCCCTTGAGGACTTTCAGCTCGATCTCGTCATCGGCGAGGGGCCCGCGGCGCGCTCGGTCCGCATCGATTTGCCGCCGTTCACCCTCGTCGGGGCGACGACGCGCTCGGGCCTGTTGACCAACCCATTGCGCGAGCGGTTCGGGATTCCGCTCCGCGTGATCTTCTATTCGGCGGCCGAGCTCGAAGACATCCTTGGCCGCCAGGCCCGGGCGCTTGCCATGGAGCTCACGCCGGACGGCGCGGCCGAGATCGCGCGCCGTTCGCGCGGCACACCCCGCATCGCCGGACGCCTTCTGAAACGGGTGCGCGACTTCGCCGCCATCGCCGGCGACGGCACGGTGAACGCCGCGGTCGCAGACGGGGCGCTTAAGCGACTCGAGGTTGACGCCGGGGGGCTCGACGCCATGGACCGGCGCTATCTCATGTGCATGGCGGATCAATACGGCGGCGGCCCGGTTGGTGTCGAGACCATGGCCGCGGCGTTGTCGGAGCAGCGCGACACCATCGAAGAGGTGATCGAGCCCTACCTCATGCAGCAAGGGTACGTCGTGCGAACGCCGCGCGGGCGGGTCCTCGGCGAGCGGGCGTACGGCCACCTCGGCTTGGCATTGCCGGCCTCGGGTCCGCAACTGGAACTGTTGCGCGGCGGAGAGGGACGCGATGCCTGAGACCCATGGCCGGCTTCACACCGCCGGCGGGCGTCCAAACGGCAAGGGACTGACCCATGGAACAAAGCGCCGTCGAAGCAGCCACGCTAGCCGGTTCCGTTTCCGCTTACGACTTTTCGGTCTGGTCTTTGTTCCTGCGCGCGGACTTGATCGTCAAGGCGGTCATCGTCATTCTGATTCTGGCGTCGATCTGGTGCTGGGCCGTCATCATCGAAAAGAGCGTGTGGCTGCGTCGCCTCAACGCCTGGGCCGCGGACTTCGAAGCGAAGTTCTGGTCGGGCGGCTCGCTTGACGGTCTCTACGATCGAATCGGGCCGCAACCGAAGGATCCCATGACCGCGGTTTTCGTCGCCGCCATGCAGGAATGGCGGCGCTCGGCGGCAAAGGGGCCTCGGCCCGTGGGCCTGCCGGCCGGCGGTCTGCACGAGCGCATCGAGCGCGTCATGCAGATCACGGTGACGCGCGAGATGGACCGGGTCGAGCGATACATGACCTTCCTCGCCTCGACCGGGGCGACCGCGCCCTTCATCGGTTTGTTCGGCACCGTCTGGGGGATCATGAACAGTTTCCAGTCGATCGCGATGTCGAAGAGCACAAGCCTCGTCGTCGTCGCGCCGGGCATCGCCGAAGCATTGTTCGCCACCGCGCTCGGCCTGCTGGCCGCGATCCCCGCGGTGGTCGCCTACAACAAGCTATCCAAAGATCTCGACCGATACGCCGGCCGGCTGGACACGTTCGCGGGCGAGTTCTCGGCGATCCTCTCGCGCCAGTCCGAGGAGCACGCCTGACCATGGCCGTCTCCACGCCGCGCGTCGAACGACGCTGGCGGCGCGCCCGCCACCGCCCCATGAGCGATATCAACGTCACCCCCATGGTGGACGTGATGCTGGTGCTTCTCGTGATCTTCATGATCACCGCGCCGTTGCTGACGGTCGGGGTGCCGATCGACCTGCCGCGAACCAAGGCCGCGGTCATTCCCGGCCAGGACGAGCCGCTGACCGTGACCGTGGACGCCGAAGGCCGCGTCTATTTGCAGGAGACCGAGATCGATCTCGACGCGCTCGCACCCCGCCTCGTCGCGATCGCGGGCAACAATCCGGACGTGCGCATCTTCGTTCGCGGCGACCGGGCCATCAATTACGGCCGGGTGATGGAGGTGATGGGTTCGGTCAACGGTGCCGGATTCAACCGCGTGGCGCTGATCACGGAAGCCCGGGGCGGGGTCTTGAGCGGGCCGACGGTGAAAAAGAAGGCGCAATAGCCGCCATGGGCCGAAGCGCCATCTTGTCGGTGTTTCTGCACGTCGTCATCGTCGCGTTCGCGTATTTCGGCGTCCCGATCCTGCACGAGCCGCCGGTGGTGAGCGACGTTCCGATCATCGTCGAACTGGTCGTGGCCGAGAACACCAACCAACCGCCGCCCGCGCCCGAACCGGAGGAATCGAAACCGGAGGAAAAGCCGCCGCCTCCGCCGCCACCACCGCCGCCGCCACCGCCACCACCGCCAGAACCTCCGCCGCCGGAGCCGGCGCCCGAGCCGGTGACCGAGCCCGAGGTCGCGGCGCTGCCGCCGGCGCCGCCGGCGCCCAAGGCGAAGGCGAAGCCCAAGCCGCAAGCCAAGGCCGAACCGCCGCCGCGTCTGCTCGAGGGGGTCAAACCGAAGCCCAAGCCGAAACCCAAGCCGCCGGACCCCTTCGCCTCCGTCCTGAAGACGGTGGCCGAGCTGAAGCGAGAGGCGCCGCCGCCGAAGCGCGAGGAGGAGAAGAAAAAGGAGGAAGCGAAGCCCGACCCCTTCGATCAGCAGATTGCGCAGGCGCTGGCGGCGCGGCCACGGTCCTTCGACGCCGCCCGGCCGCTCACCATCAGCGAGATCGACCTGGTGCGGCGCCAGATCGCGGAATGCTGGAATCTGCCCGCAGGCGCGAAGGACGCCGAGGATCTGATCATCGAGATCTCGCTTTCGATGAACCCCGACGGAACGGTGCGCGACGCCCGCATTCGCGACCAGGGGCGCATGGGCCGCGATCCGTATTTCCGCGCCGCCGCCGAGAGCGCCTACCGGGCGGTCCTCAATCCGAAATGCAGCCCGCTGAAACTGCCCCTGGACAAGTACGAGCATTGGAAGACTATGGTGCTGACGTTCGATCCCAGGGAGATGTTCGGGGCATGAGGGTTCCGCGAAGGAACGCTATCCGGCCGATCCGCGCGGTGATCGTCGCGTTGATCGCGTTGATCGCGCTGGCCGCGAAGGCGTCGCCCGCCTGGGCCGAGCTCCGGATCGACATCACCGAAGGTCGCGCGGAGCCGTTGCCGATCGCGATCACCGAATTCGCAGGCGCGACCGCCGACGACGTCCAGTTCGGGCGCGACATCGCGCGCGTGGTCGCGGCCGATCTCGAGCGCTCGGGGCTGTTTCGGCCGCTCGATGCGCGCGCCTTCATCCGGACCGAAGCGTCCGTCGACGTTTTGCCGCGTTTCGCCGATTGGCGCGTGATCAACGCCCAAGCCCTCATCCACGGCGTCGCGAACGTGCTCGCCGACGGTCGTTTGCGCGTCCAGTTCCGGCTTTGGGACGTCTTCGCCGAGCAACAGATGGCGGGATTCGTCTATCATTCTGCGCCCGCGGGCTGGCGGCGGCTGGCGCATCTTATCGCCGACGCCGTCTACGAGCGGATCACGGGCGAAGCCGGATACTTCGACACCCGAATCGTCTACATCGCCGAACGCGGGCCGAAAAACCGGCGCATCAAGCGCCTGGCCATCATGGATCAGGACGGCGAGAACCACCAGTTCTTGACCGAAGGCATCGACTTGGTGCTGACACCCCGGTTTTCGCCGACCCTTCAGGAGATCACCTATCTTTCGTACTTCCGCAACGTTCCGCGCGTCTATCTGTTCAACATCGACACCGGGCGCCAAGAGATCGTCGGCGACTTTCCGGGAATGACGTATGCGCCGCGCTTCTCTCCGGACGGAAAGAAGGTGATTATGAGCATGGCAAAGGACGGCAACTCGGAAATCTTCGCCATGGACTTGAGAACCCGCGATGTCGTTCGGCTCACCAATCATTCGGCGATCGACACCTCGCCGTGCTATTCGCCCGAGGGCAAGCGAGTCGTGTTCAACTCCGATCGCGGCGGAACCCAGCAGCTCTACGTGATGGACGCCGACGGATCCGATGTGCGGCGGATCAGCTTCGGCGACGGCCGCTTCGCGACCCCGGTCTGGTCGCCGCGCGGTGATCTGATCGCGTTCACGAAGATTCACCGCGGCACCTTCTACATCGGTGTGATGCGCCCCGACGGAACCGGCGAGCGCCTGCTGACCAAGGGCTTTCTCGTCGAAGCTCCCACCTGGTCGCCCAACGGGAGGGTCTTGATGTATTTTCGCCAGTGGCCGTCGGATGAGACCGGAGGCGGCAGCGGCTCGAAGGTCTATTCCATCGACCTGACCGGACACAACGAGCGCGAGATCATCACCCCGCTCGACGCTTCCGATCCGGCGTGGTCGCCCCTGATTCCGTTTTGATGGCGTTGCGGGGGCCGCATCGGGGCGCGGCTTGCGCCCATGGCGGGTCGGTACGGTCGCGCTTGATTCTGCCCTGTTCTCGTAATAGAGTTGGAATTCCAGATAGTTATTGACACTTGTGGGGCGGAGTCCTATTCGTCCGGTATTCGAGCGGTCACTTCGATTCTCGGCGTAATTGGAAAGCGCGTCTGCTGATCCATGGGACGGCGCGTCGCGCCGGTTCCTCCGCTGAAGGGGAAATGCGTATGGTTTTCAGAATTTTCGCCCTCATGGTCGCCGTGGTGTTGGTTTCCGCGTGCGAAACCGCGCCCGATGAAAGTGCGGCGGCAAGCGGCACGGGCACTTCGCCGGCGACGACCTCGGCGGCCGGAGGCACCACGGCTGCCACGCCTAGCGCCCCGGCGCCGAGCGGGCTGGCTCCTGGCAGCCAAGAGGATCTTGTGGTCAACGTCGGGGATCGGGTGTACTTCGATTTCGACAAGTACAACCTGAAGCCCGACGCGCGCGCGAACCTCGAGAAACAGGCGGCCTGGATGAAGAAATATGCGTCTGTCGCGGTCTCGATCGAGGGTCATTGCGACGAGCGTGGCACCCGCGAGTACAACCTTGCACTCGGCGAACGCCGTGCGAATTCGGTCAAGGATTTCCTGGTTCAGCTGGGAATCAGTCCGGACCGGGTCAAGACCATATCCTACGGCAAGGAACGCCCGGTCGCGCTCGGCTCCAACGATCAGGCCTGGGCGCAGAACCGCCGCGGCGTGACGGTGGTCACCGGCGGATCGCCCAGCGGCTGATCCCCAGCGGACAATCGCTATTGCGAAATGGCGCCTCCCATCCGTTCGCGAAACGGATCGGCGGCGCCAACATTTTGCCTTGAATTCCTGTTTAGGTGCACGCACCAGCCCGGCATCGCGGCATAAGCCCCGAGCCGGGATCCGCGCCGGTGGCGCGTGTCAAGAGACGAAGGAGCGTTTTCCATGACGCCCTGGCTCCGAGGTCCGATGCGGGACGCCCGAATGGGCCTGAGGCGCATCGCCGGCGCGGCTTTTGTCCTGTCGCTCGTGATCGTCGGCGCATCCGAAGCACAGGCCCAGGATTCCGATATCGGGCGGCTCCTCGATCGCATCGACCGGTTGGAGCGCGACATCCGCACCCTGAATATTCAGATCGCCCGCGGCGCGCCGGCTGCGGGCGGCACGGCACCGGTGGCCGGAGCTATCGGAACCGAAGCGGCCGCGCCGGCGATGGCCCGGATGGAACAACGATTCTCGGAGCTCGAAAGCGACATCCGGGCGGTCACCGGTCAACAGGAGGCCGTCGTCCACCGTCTGGACGAAATCAACCGGCGCGTCGACGAGATCGGTGTACGGCTCGACAAGCTGGTGGGCGACGTTGATTTCCGCCTCGGGCGGATCGAGAGCGCGGTCGCGGCGCCGGGCGCACCCGCTTTCGAGCCATCCCGGACCGCCGCCGCCCGGCGCCCGCCGGCGGTCGAGAGCGCGGCCCCGTTACCCGGCAGTGCGGGGTTCGCGACCCCGCCCGGAAACCTCGGAAGCGTCCCGCGCTCGGCGCTGACACCGGGCGCGCCTGAGGGCGCAACGGCCGGTCCGGCGTCGCCGCCGGCTCCCGAAACGGCGAGCATCCTTCCCGAGGGCTCACCGAGCGAGCGCTACGGCTACGCCCGCGGCCTTCTCGTCAAGAACCGCTTCGACGAGGCCGAAAGGGCGCTGCGGGCGTTTCTGGCCGCGCATCCGGATCACCAACTGGCGGCCAACGCCCAGTACTGGCTGGGCGAGACCCACTATGTCCGGCGCGACTATCACACCGCGGCGCAAGTCTTCATGGAGAGCTATCAGAAGTACAGGGATGGCCCGAAGGCCCCGGATAGCCTTCTCAAGCTGGGGATGGCGCTCGCCAACGGGGACCGCCAGCGCGAGGCCTGCATCACCTTCGCCGAGCTCGACAAGGCATTTCCTGACGCTCCCGCCTACATCAAGGATTCGGCGCTGCGTCAGAAGGAACGCAGCGGCTGCAATTGAGCGCGCATCCGCGGCCCGCGGGCGGGCGGGCGAGGCCGCCGCCGCCGCGCCGCGAATCGGCCGTTTCCGACCGGCTTTTCAAAGCCTTGATGGATCCGCTCGGGCCTTTCGAACGGGCGCCCGCGCTCGCCGTCGCCGTTTCCGGCGGCGCCGATAGCCTCGCACTTGTCTTGCTCGCCGACCGATGGGCGCGACGCCGGGGCGGCGCGGCGACGGCGCTGACCGTGGATCACGGGTTGAGGCCTGAATCGGCGCGCGAAGCCCGCGAGGTGGCGGGTTCGCTTGCGTCCCTCGGAATTCCCCACCATGTCTTGGAATGGCGCGGGCCCAAGCCAAGCGCAGGCGTTCAGGCGGCGGCCCGAGCGGCGCGGTACGAGCTTCTCACGTCTTGGTGCCGCCGGGCGGGCGTGCTTCACCTTCTTCTCGCCCACCACCGCGACGACCAGGCGGAGACCTTTCTCATGCGGCTCGCGCGCGGAAGCGGCGCATCGGGGCTCGCGTGCATGTCGGCGGTCGTGGAAACCGCGGATCTGCGAATCCTGCGCCCGCTTTTGGGCGTGCCTCGAGATCGGCTGGCGGCGTATCTGAAGAAAAGGCGCGTGGGCTGGATCGAGGATCCCTCGAACCGCGATCCGGCTTACGCACGAACCCGAATTCGCGCCATGTTGCCGGTCCTCGCCGACGCCGGACTTCCGTCGGCGACGTGGGCCGATACCGCCGGCCGCATGGCTCGTCCGCGGATCGCGGGCGAAGACGCGTGCGCGCGCCTGCTTGGGCGCTCGGCAACGATTCACCGCGCGGGATACGCGATCGTCGAGGCGTCCGAAATGGCGGGCGCGCCCAGGGACGTAGGCTTGCGTGCGCTTTCCAGGCTTCTTCTTTGCATCGGCGGCGGCGACTTCGGGCCGCGCGAGCGCCGGCTCGCCCGGCTTCACGGCCTTTTGGTCTGCGATCGCCTGGGTCGCGGGCGGACGCTGGGCGGTTGCCGCGTCGTCGCCTTGCCGGCGAAGGCCTACGGCGAAAACCGAATCCTGATTTGCCGTGAGGCACGCCCGGCGCCGGCGCCGATGCTGGTGCGCACCGGCGGGCAGGTCGTGTGGGACGAATATTTCGTCGTCGAGCTCGCAGGCCGCCGGCGGCGGGGCGCGCCCGCGCTCTGGCTCGCGCGTCTGGGACCCGTGGGATGGGCGAGGGTCGCGCCGACGGCGCCCTCGCCCCGGAGCGATCCGATCCCCCCGCTCGTCCGGCCCCTGTTGCCGGCGCTCGTGGATCGCGACGGCGTCGTTCAGGCGCCGCACCTGGATTTCGCCCGCACGGACGCCGATCGCGTGCCTTTACGGATCGAACGGGTCTCGTTCAGGCCCCGCTACTCGCTGTCCGATACCGGGTTTTTCCTTGCGTAAGTGGGCTTACGTATTATTTCATGGGTGTGGCCGGGCCGCGCGCACCGCCGTTGGGCCGCACGAATGGGCGTCGGGACGCGGTGGCGTCCCGCAACCAGTGGGATCGAGCGGGTGAATTTCAGCAGAAACCTGTTGTTGTGGATCGTCATCGCGCTGCTGGTCCTGGCACTGTTCAACCTGTTCCAGGGCGCTCCGCCGCGTGGTCCGCAAGCGAGCCCGGCGTATTCGGAATTCCTGGCCGAGGTCGAGAACGGCCAGATCAGCGAAGTGACCATCAAGGGCAACGAGATCACCGGCAAGTACCAGGACGGCCGAGGTTTCGTGACCTACGCGCCCGGCGACGACAACCTGATCCCGCTGTTGACGGAAAGGGGCGTTCGCATCCGCGCCGTCCCGGCGGAGGACGGCTCGCCCATCTGGTCGATCCTGTTGTCGTGGTTCCCGATGCTTCTGTTGATCGGGGTGTGGATATTCTTCATGCGCCAGATGCAGGCCGGGGGCGGCAAGGCCATGGGGTTCGGCAAATCGCGAGCGCGCCTGCTGACCGAGAAGTCTGGCCGCGTAACCTTCGAGGACGTGGCCGGAATCGACGAGGCGAAACAGGAACTCGAGGAAATCGTCGAATTCCTGCGCAACCCGCAAAAGTTCCAGCGCCTCGGCGGCAAAATACCCAAGGGCTGCCTGCTGGTGGGTCCGCCCGGCACGGGTAAGACCCTTCTCGCGCGTGCGATCGCCGGCGAGGCCAACGTTCCGTTCTTCACCATCTCGGGCTCGGATTTTGTCGAGATGTTCGTGGGCGTCGGCGCGTCCCGGGTGCGCGACATGTTCGAACAGGGCAAGAAGAACGCGCCCTGCATCATCTTCATCGACGAGCTCGACGCGGTCGGGCGCCACCGTGGCGCCGGCCTCGGCGGCGGCAACGACGAGCGCGAGCAGACCTTGAACCAGCTCCTCGTCGAGATGGACGGTTTCGAATCCAACGAGGGCGTCATCCTGATCGCGGCGACCAACCGCCCCGACGTGCTCGACCCGGCGCTGCTTCGCCCCGGGCGCTTCGACCGCCAGGTCGTGGTGCCGAACCCCGACATCCTCGGGCGCGAGAAGATCCTCAAGGTCCACATGCGCAAGGTTCCCCTGGCCCCGGACGTGGATGCCCGGGTCATCGCCCGCGGCTCGCCCGGCTTTTCCGGCGCCGATCTCGCCAACCTCGTCAACGAGGCGGCGCTGTTGGCCGCGCGCATCGGCAAGCGGGTCGTCTCCATGGCCGAGTTCGAGGAGTCCAAGGACAAGGTCATGATGGGGGCCGAGCGACGCTCCATGGTGATGACCGACGACGAAAAGCGTCTTACCGCCTATCACGAGGCGGGTCACGCGATCGTCGGCCTGAACACGCCCAAGCACGACCCGCTTCACAAGGTCACCATCATCCCGCGCGGGCGCGCGCTGGGCATGACCATGTCGCTGCCCGAACGCGACCGCTACGGGTATTCGCGGACCGAACTCGTCTCGTTGCTGGCTTCGCTGTTCGGCGGCCGGGTGGCCGAAGAGCTCGTCTTCGGAACCGATATGGTAACGACGGGGGCCAGCGACGACATCCGCAAGGCGACCGACATCGCGCGCGGCATGGTCACCGAGTTTGGATTCAGCGAGAAGCTTGGACCGCTACGCTATACCGACAACGAAGAGGAAATTTTCCTCGGCCATTCGGTGACCCAGCGCAAGAACGTCTCCGACGCCACGGCCGAATTGATCGATCTGGAAATCCGCCACTTGATCGACGAAGCGGAAACCACCGCGCGGCGAATCCTTGTCGAACACCGCGACGATCTGGAGGTCTTGGCGAAGGCCCTTCTCGAGTACGAGACGCTCACGGGCGAGGAGGTCCAGGCGCTATTGCGCGGCGAATCCATCGTTCGGCCCGAGGAAGACGACCTCTCCCACGAAGGCGGACGGCGCGCTTCGGTCCCGACCAGCGGCAAGCCCAAGGATCAGCCCAGCGGCGGGTTCTCGCCCAAGCCGCAACCCGAAACTTGATGGCGCCACGCGCGTGTCGCTCGACCGAAGGCGCCGACGACGCCACGTCGGATCCGCCGAACCGGCCGCGCCTGGGTGCGGCCGCCGATCCCGCCCGAAGTCTCTATCTCCGTCCAATCTTCGGCGCCGCCGCGGGGCGAACCCGCCTCGAAGATTGCGAGGTCATGATCCGTTCCGCCGCCGGCGCCGGCGTCGCGCGGTTCACCACATCCGTGGCCGGGGCATTGGACTGGGCCCGATCGCAAGGGCGGGACGCGGGCGCCCACGCGATTGCGCTCGCCGAACGCCTGCGCCGCCCGCCCGCGCGGTTCGCCGGCCTCGCGCTCGACCGGCCCTTGATCATGGGTGTGATCAACGTCACCCCCGACAGCTTCTCCGATGGCGGCGAGGCCTATTCGCCGGAGACGGCGATCGCCCGCGGGCGCGCGCACCTGGAGGCCGGGGCCGACATCATCGATATCGGGGGCGAATCGACCCGTCCCGGCAGCTCGCCGGTGCCCGAGGACGAAGAGCTGGATCGGGTGCTTCCCGTCGTCCGGCACCTTGCCGCGACCGGGGCCGCGATCTCCGTCGACACGCGGCGCGCCGGCGTCATGGCGGCGGCGCTGGATGCGGGCGCCACCATCATCAACGACGTCACCGCGCTTCAAGGCGACGCGGGTGCCATGGCGATCGCCGCCGAGCGCAAGGCATGGGTCGTTCTGATGCACATGCGGGGCGAGCCGCGAACGATGCAGGACGATCCCCGCTACGATGACGCGCTGCTGGACGTTTACGACTTCCTCGAAGAGCGGGTCTCGGCGTGCGAGGCCGCGGGGATCGGGCGCGAGCGGATCGCCGTCGACCCCGGGATCGGCTTCGGCAAATCGGCGGACCACAACCTCGAGATTCTCGAGGGCCTGGGCGTCTATCGCGCCATCGGTTGTCCGGTCGTTATCGGCGTCTCGCGCAAGAGCTTCATAGCAAAGCTGAGCGCCGGGGAACCGCCGGACCGGCGCCTGGCGGGCTCGGTCGCGGCCGCGCTCGCCGCCGTCGCGCGGGGCGCCCACGTCGTTCGCGTCCACGACGTGGGCGAGACACGCCAGGCGCTGGCGGTCTGGACGGCGATCGCGGCCGGTACCGCGTCGAAATCCGCGCTGTAGGCGCTTGCAACATTTTGTTAATTCGCTTCCGCAAATGATTGTATAAGGGATCGCGCTTGGCGAGGCCCTCGTTCGTCGCGCAAGCGGGGCGACATTCGGCAATGGCCCGACGAATCTTCGGCACCGACGGCATCCGCGGCAAGGCCAACGCCGAGCCCATGACCGCCGACACCGCGCTGCACGTCGGCATGGCGGCGGCGCGTTTCTTCACCCGCGGCGATCACCGCCACCGCGCCGTCATCGGCAAGGACACCCGGCTGTCCGGCTACATGATCGAGCCCGCGCTCACGGCCGGTCTCGTCTCCATGGGCATGGACGTGCTCCTGGTCGGCCCGTTGCCGACGCCGGCCGTGTCCATGCTGACCCGCTCGCTCCGGGCCGATCTCGGCATCATGATCTCAGCGTCGCACAACCCGTTCGATGACAATGGGATCAAGCTGTTCGGTCCCGACGGTTACAAGCTGTCGGACGAAGTCGAGGCCGAGATCGAAACCCATATCGACGACCGCCAATACGAACTCGCGCCGCCCGAACGGCTCGGTCGGGCGACGCGCTTGGACGACGCCCAGGGCCGCTATTCGGAATACGTCAAGCAGACCTTTCCCAGGGGGCTGACCCTGGAAGGCCTCAAGATCGTCCTCGATTGCGCCAACGGCGCCGCGTACAAGGTGGCGCCCGAGATTCTGTGGGAGCTCGGGGCACAGGTCATTGCGGTCGGGGTTCATCCCGACGGTTTCAATATCAATCGCGACTGCGGCTCCACCTGCCTCGGGACCATGCAAGCGCGGGTCCGCGCCGAAGGCGCGAACCTCGGGATCGCCCTCGACGGCGACGCCGACCGCCTGCTGATCGCCGACGAGGACGGCGCGATCGTCGACGGCGACCAGGTGCTCGGTCTGATCGCCCGGCACTGGGCGGCAAGCGGCAGCTTGCGCGGCAGCGGCGTGGTCGCCACCGTCATGTCCAATCTCGGCCTCGAGCGATTCCTCGATGGACTCAACCTCCATCTCGTCCGGACCCGGGTGGGCGATCGCTACGTGGTCGAGCGAATGCGCGCCGACGGTTACAACTTGGGCGGCGAACAATCGGGCCACGTGATCCTGGGCGATCATTCGCGGACCGGGGACGGCCTCATCGCCGCGCTTCAGGTGCTGGCGGTCCTCGTCGAATCCGGACGCCCGGCGAGTGAAGCGTGCCGGGTGTTCGAGCCGCTGCCGCAGATGCTGCGAAACGTGGCGGTGAATGGCAGTGATCCGCTTGGGGCGCGCGCGGTCCAGAAAGCGATCGCGTCCGGCGAAGAGAAGCTGGGGGCGACGGGACGCCTTCTGGTTCGCGAATCCGGGACCGAGCCCGTGGTGCGGATCATGGTGGAGGGAGTGGACGAAACCCTCGTCGGCGCCGTCCTCGACGACATCGCCGACGTGATCAAGCGGGCCGCGGGCTGAGGGTCGCGCCCCGGCGGACCAGAGCACTATCCGACCAAATTGGATCAATTTGATGGTGGCAAATCGGTTTCCCGGGCAGGCGCGGCGCGAAGCGCGATGCGGGGCCATCGGGCGAGTGCCGCAACGAACCCGCCGACGCGAATTGCCCCACCGAAGGCTGGGTTCTTTTACGCCGTGGTGTCGTTGCGCATCTTTGCCGATGCCCTACATCGCCATGCGAAGCGCGCCTAGCCACGGCGCAAAATAACTCCGGTCAAATGGTTCAATCTGGTCGGATAGTGCTCTAGGGGCAATCGTGCAGGGACGCGTGCTCGTGATCGCCGGCTCCGATTCCGGGGGCGGCGCCGGTATCCAGGCCGACATCAAGACGGTCACCGCGCTCGGCGGTTACGCCATGACGGCGATCACCGCGCTGACCGCCCAGGACACCCGAGGCGTCACCGCGATCCACGACGTGCCGCCCGACTTCGTCGCCTCCCAAGCGCGCGTCGTGCTCGCCGACATCGGCGCCGATTGCGTCAAGATCGGCATGCTGCATACGCCGGACGTGATCGAAGTCGTGGCCGCGGTGCTCAAGGCCGAGGCATCGGGCGTTCCGGTTGTGCTCGATCCCGTCATGGTGGCCAAGGGCGGTGCGCGGCTATTGCGGGCGGATGCGGTGGAACGCCTGCGCGAGACGTTGCTTCCCATGGCAACGGTCCTGACCCCCAACATCCCCGAGGCCGAAGCCCTGGCCGGCCGATCGATCGGCGGCCGGGGCGACATGGAGGCGGCGGGCCGCGCGCTGCTCGCGCGGGGACCGGACGCGGTTCTGGTCAAGGGCGGACATCTTTCGGGAGACGTGGTGTGCGACGCGCTGGTCAGCGCAGATGGCACGCGAATGTTCGAAAGCCCCCGCATCGACACCTCGAACACCCATGGGACCGGATGCACGCTGGCGTCGGCGATCGCCACCGGCCTCGCCCAGGGAATGACGCTCGCCGATTCCGTCGCGCGCGCGCGCGATTATGTCATCGAGGCGATCCGCTCGGCTCCGGGGTTGGGCCACGGCCACGGGCCGCTTAACCACGGGCTGACGGTCCGGCCCTTCGGCACCGTACGCTAGACCAGATCGTGGTCGCTCGGTTTCGCTTAAGCGCGATCCGCCGACCACGTGAATCTGGTCTACACCATGGATATCGAGCCGATGCACGCCTTGATCGGAGCCGCGATGCGGTTCCAATCAAATACGATCCGCTCTGGGGCGAAGGTCACGACGGCAGCGACGGCGGGCCGTCCGCGTAAAGGTTGAGCAGCGCGTACGCCGCACGGTGAAATGGCGTGTCGACGCCCGTATCCCTGCCCAGGCGGGCCACCGCCCCGCTCAGGTGTTCCACCTCGAGCCGGCGGCCGCTCGCGAGATCGCGGTACATCGACGTATTGACGTCGGGGCCGTATCCCGTGATCGCCGCCATGTGCTGGGCCACCACGTCCGGAGCCAGGGCGACGTTCCGGGCGCGGGCCACCGCCTCGACCTCGCGCATGGCGGTCTCGCAAAGCGCGAGCGAATCCGGATCGCCGACGATCGGGCCGTAGGGCACGCGCGCGAGGCAGGTAATGG
>JAKZXM010000344.1:0-3316 GCA_047514975.1 Rhodospirillales bacterium | reverse complement strand
CATCAAATCCGCGCCCACGCCGCCGCGTTGGGCACGCCCGTGCTCGGCGACGGCAAGTACGGCGGCCGCGGGGCGTTCCTCGCGGCCGACGGGATCGCGCCGAAGCTGCATCTTCATGCCCGCGCGATCCGCACTCCCCATCCCGCGGGCGGCACGCTCGAGGTCGTGGCGCCCTTGCCCGAACACATGCGCCAGACCATGCGCGCGCTTGGCTTCGACGCCGGCGGCGCCGATGATGCGTTCGCGAATATTGGCGAAGCGCCGCGGCGAACGCCGCGGGCCGGACGCTAATGCCGCCGCGCCCGGTCAGGGACGATTCCGAGCCGTCACGGGCCCGCGTGAACGCGCTCGATCGCGAACGACGCGCGGTCGAATGACGGCGTCCGCCCGGTCAGCTCGTCGGCCAGGATTCGCGCGCAGATCGGTCCCGCGGTGTATCCGGCGTCGCCGAATACCGCATTGAAAAAGCCCGCAAGCCCGGAAACCTCTCCCAAGAGGGGCCCCGCGCCGATCATGACGTTGGCGGCGGCCCAGGTGCGCACCAGCCTGAGATGGCCGATCTCCGGTACGATTCGCTGCGCGATCCAGAGATTGCCCTGGACGCTGTCTCGCGTGACCCTCGGCAAGCCGGTCTCCGGGTCGATGACTGCGTCCCAACCGCCGCCGATGATCAGGTTTCCATTGGTTGCCTGCTTGAACGTCAGGCGCATGCCCGCGTGCTGGACCAGGTGATCGACGAAGTGGCAAGTCGGCTCGGTCACGTTCATGTGCAGGACCTCCGGCGCCGCAAGCGGGATATGGAGGCCGACCATGGCCGCGATTTCGCCCGCCCCGCAGCCGGCGGCATTGACCACCCGTTTGCAACGGATGCGGCCCCGCGCGGTCTCCACCTCGAAGCCGCCATTGCCCGGTGAGATCGCGCGGACCGCGGTGTGGCGAAGGATGCGCGCGCCCGCGCGTTCGGCGGACCGCGCAATCGCCGGCGTCGCAAGGGCCGGGTTGACGCGCCCTTCGAGCGGGCAGATCGCGGCGCCGATCACGTGACGCTCGGAAAGATAGGGCGCGATGGCGAAGAGCTGGGCTCCCCGGACCACGTGGCTTTCGAGATCCATAGCGCGCTCGCGCGCCGCCTTCAGCTCCAGCCGTTCGAGCTGGTCGTGGGTCTCGGCGATCATCAAGCCGCCCGCGACGTGGAGTTCGATATCGGTGTCCAGTTCCGGGGCGAGCTCCTGCCAGGTTCGGACCGCAGCCATGTAGAGGCGGACGTTGCCGTCGATGATTCGCCGCCAACGGGCATCCTCGAGGGTCATCTGGAACGACATGATCTGGACGTGAAGGCTTCCGGCGTTGCCACCCGAGGCCTGGGTGTTCAGATCGTGGCGTTCGGCGAGCACGACCTCGACGCCTTCCCGCGCGAGCTCGTAGGCGAGCGCGCATCCGATGATGCCGCCGCCGACGATCAGAACGTCAGTCTCGATACGTGTCGCCCAGTGATCGCGCCCGGGGACCATCGCTCAGGCGGCGGAGAGGTTGGCGAGGCGCGTGATGGAAAACGCGCGGATGTCGATCTCGTCGCGTTTGCCCTGAACCGACGAGGCCACCAAGCGTCCCGTCAGGGGCCCCAGGGTGTAGCCGATCCCGGTCGAGGCCATGAAGAACCCCGGCACCGCCGGAACCTCGCCGAGGATGGCCTTGCCGTCGTTGGAGATGGTGACGCCGGTCCAGCATCTGATCAGGCGGAGATGGGCGAGCCCCGAGACCAGCCGCTGGGCGACCCAAAGGTTCCCCTGGATGCTCGGGCGCAGCACCCGCGGCGGGCCACCGGGCGGGCCAAGGGCCGAGGCCGCGTTCGACGGCCAGCCGCCGCCCACGATCACGTTCCCGTTGGTTGCCTGTTTCATGGTCAAGGGGTACGCGGCGTGTTGGACGAGATGATTCAGGAACGGCTCCGCCGCTTCGCTGACGTTCATGTGCAACGGCTCGCCGAACACGACGGGAAGCTCGATCCCCGCCATGGCCGCCACCGCAGGCGACAAGGCGCCGGCGGCGTTGACCACCCGTTTGGCGCGGATCGCACCGCGGTCCGTCTGCGCGACGAAACCGGAGCTCTCGCGCGTCAGCGCCATCAGCGCGGTGTGACGGAAGAACCGCGCGCCCGCGCGCCTCGCGCCCCGCATCAGGGCCGGCGTGGCCAGGGTCGGGTTCACCCGCCCTTCATTCGCGCAGAACTCGCCGCCGATCGCGTGTTCCGACACATAGGGGGCGAGATCGCGCATCTCGTTGCCGCGCACGATGTGGACGTCCAGGCCGAGGCGCCGCTCGCGTTTCACCTTCGCTTCGAGGAAGCGCATCTGGTCTTCGCTTTCGGCCAGCATCAGGCCGCCTTCGACGTGGAACTCGACATCGCAATCGAGCTCAGCGCCCAGCTCCCGCCAAAACGTTACCGCGCGGCTCAACAGGCGCGTGCTTTCTTCGTAGTAGGCGGGAAAGTCGCCGTCGGTGCGCCGGGCTTGGCCTGATTGGAATTGGACGTGAAGGCTTCCGGCGTTGATCCCCGACGCCCCGCTGTTGATATCGCCGCGATCGACGACGATCACCTCGACGCCGTCGCGGGCGAGAAAATAGGCGGTCGAACAGCCGATGATGCCGCCGCCGACCACAAGGACGTCCGTTTCGGCCCTGGTTTCGCTCACGGTCCCCGATCCTCCGGCCCAAGAACGCGTTGCTTACGACGGGCGGTTTGAGAAGCGCTCGATAGAGAACCCGCTTAAGTCGAACGACGGGTCCTTTCCGCGGACGGACTCGGCCACAAGCTGCCCGTAAATGGGACCGTTCGTATAGCCCGAGTTCGCGGGCACCGCCATGTAGAATCCGGGCACCCGGGGCACTTCGCCGAGGATTGGATTGGCGTCGTCGATGCTGATGTTGACGGCGGTCCACGTCCGTATCAGGCGCAAATGGCCGAGTGCGGGAACCAGGTGCTGAGCCACCCACAGGTTCGATGCCTGGTTGGCGCGAAGGACCGCGGGCTCGCCGGTGATCGCGTGGAAGCCCGCCGGCCAGGCGCCGCCGATGATGACGTTGCCGCTGTCGGCCTGCTTGAGGGTGAGCCGGCGGCTCGCGTGCTGGACCAAGTGCCCGACCAGCGGCGTTGTCGTCTCGGTCACGTTCATCTGCAGCGGCCGCCGGCCGGTCGGAAGGTGGATCCCGACCATGTCCGTAACCGCGTTCGCCCACGGCCCGGCGGCGTTGACCACGCGATGGCAGCGGATCGTGCCCCGGCGCGTAGTGGCGGTGAAGCCCCCCGTCCCGGGAT
>JAKZXM010000343.1:0-3207 GCA_047514975.1 Rhodospirillales bacterium | reverse complement strand
ATCGACAGCCACATCAAGCGCCTGCGCAAGAAATTCCGCGACGTGGACCCCGAGTTTGCGCAGATCGAGACCCTTTACGGCATCGGCTACCGCTATCGCGATGGCTGAGCTCCGCGGACGCGCCTGAGGGCGGCGCCATGGACGTCACCATGCGTCGCCGCCGCCGACGCCGCGCGGTCTCGCCGATCACGCTGCGCATTCTCGCCGTCAACGTCCTCGCGCTCGCGATCCTGCTCGCCGGCATCCTCTATCTCGGCGCGTACCGCCAAAGCCTGATCGAAGGCGAGCTCGCGGCGCTCGGCGTCCAGGCCGAGTTGTTCGCCGCCGCCTTGGGCGAAGGCGCGGTCGGCCCGGCGCCGGCGCCATCCGACGGCGGAGCCGCCCAGCGGTTGGCGCCCGAGGCGGCGCGCCAGATTCTCCGGCGCATGGTGGAAACCTCCGGCGCCCGGGCCCGGCTGTTCACCAGCGACGGCGCCTTGCTGGTCGACAGCCGCGACCTCGCGGCGCCCACGGGCAGGGTCGAGATCGAGGCGCTTCCGCCGCCCCGGGCGGACACCGGGTTCGCGCGCGCGCTATCGAGCGTGTTCGACCGGGCGCTGCACTGGCTTCCCGGCGCCGACGACTTGCCGCCCTATCGGGAAAACGCGCCCCAGGCCGGGGGCGACTACGACGAAGTAGTCCAGGCGCTGGGCGGCGAGGCCGCCGGGGCCGCGCGCAGCGACGCCCGGGCGGGCATGGTCATCAGCGCCGCTGTCCCGGTCCAGCGCTACAAACGGGTGCTGGGCGCGTTGATGCTGTCGAAGGATTCGCGCGACATCGAGGCGGCGCTCCTCGAGGTGCGCGTCGGCATCGTCGAGGTGTTCGCGGTCGTCCTCGGCGTGACCGTGCTGCTATCGCTCTATCTCGCCGGCACCATCGCGCGGCCGATCCGGCGCTTGGCTGCCGCCGCCGAAAGGGTCCGCGCCCAGCCCAAGCACCGCCATGCGATCCCAGATTTCGCGCACCGCGACGACGAGATCGGCGAGCTGGCCGACGCGCTTCGCGACATGACGGAATCGCTTTGGCAGCGCATGGACGCGATCGAGCAGTTCGCCGCCGACGTCGCCCACGAGATCAAGAACCCGCTCACCTCGCTCCGCAGCGCGGTCGAGACCGCGGCCCGGGTGACGGACGCCGACCAGCGCCAGCGCCTGTTCGCCATAATCCTCGACGACGTGCAAAGGCTCGACCGGCTGATCACCGACATCTCGCACGCATCCCGGCTGGACGCGGAGCTGTTGCGGGCCGAGACGGGCCCCGTCAACGTCGCCCGGATGCTGGCGACCCTGGTCGCGGTCCACGGCACCGCCACGTGCGAAGGCGCGCCCCGGCTGCGCCTCGCGACCGAGAGCGTATCAGACCTCGTGGTCAACGGGATCGAGGGCCGCCTGGTCCAGGTGTTTCGCAACCTGATCGCCAATGCCGAATCCTTCAGCCCGCCCGGCGGCTTCATCACGCTCGACGCGCGCATGGATAACGGCGCCGCCACCGTCTGCGTCGAGGACGAGGGCCCGGGTATCCCCGACGGCAAGGAGGACGCGATCTTCGAGCGCTTCTATTCCGAGCGCCCGGCGGGCGAGAAGTTCGGGATCCACTCCGGTCTCGGGCTCAGCATCTCGAAGCAGATCGTCGCGTCCCACGGCGGCACGCTGACGGCGGAGAACATTCGCGACGAATCGGGGCACGTCCAGGGGACCCGGTTCACGGTCCGCCTGCCCATGGAATAGGGGGTTCCGCGCGTAGCCGCACCCGCGGTCCGCACCGGTTGACAGCCGCCCGGCGTCGTCACAGGCTCTTCCGAATCATGGTTCGTGTTCACGCAACCTGCGTCGCCGTCGGCGGAAACGGCGTGCTTTTGCGCGGCCCGCCGGGGTGCGGAAAATCGGATCTGGCGCTGCGCCTGATCGATACCGGCGCCCGCCTGGTCGCGGACGACCAGACCGAACTCAGGCGCAGCGCCGACCGCCTCGAAGCCCGTCCGCCGCCCGAGATCGCCGGCCTTCTCGAGGTGCGCGGGCTGGGCGTGGTGCCGACCGACAACCTGCCCGCGGCCCTGGTGAGCGCGGTCGTCGATCTGGTCGCGGGCGACGCGGTCGAACGGCTTCCCGAAACCGAATGCTGCGTCTACCTCGGGGTGTCCGTTCCCCTGTTCCGGTTGCGCGCGTTCGAAGCATCCGCGCCGGCCAAGGTACGCCTTGCCGTCAAGCTCGCCATTGGCCTAATAATGCCGGTTCCATGAGCGAGCGGGTCTCCACGCACACGCCGAAGGGACGCCGGAGGCGGGCCTGCGCCGACGCCGAGACCCCGGCCGTGGACGCCAAGCTCCGGGTCCTGCTGGTCACCGGCATGTCCGGGGCCGGCAAGACGTCGGCGCTCAAGTCCTTGGAGGATCTTGGTTACGAGGCCGTGGACAACCTTCCTTTGACCCTTTTGCAGAGCCTCGTTCTGCCGCGCCGGCCCGAGCGCGCGTCGGCACGCCATTTCAAACCGGTCGCGATCGGCGTCGACGTTCGCACCCGGGATTTCGGAGTCGCGCCCATCATCGGCGAATTGGACCGTCTGTCGGCCGAGCCCGGGATCGACGCGAGCGTCCTGTTCCTGGACTGCGACGACGAGGAGCTGATGCGGCGCTACGAAGAAACGCGCCACCGCCACCCGCTCGCCCTCGACCGCCCGATTCGCGACGGCATCGATCACGAACGCCGCCTGGTCGCGGGCCTGCGCGACCGGGCCGACGTGGTGGTCGACACCACCGGCCTCGATCCCGGGTCGCTCAAGCGCATCCTCGACGGCCACTTCGGCGCGGGCGCCGCCGAGCGCCTCAGTATCTTCGTCACCTCGTTCGCCTTTCGCCGGGGATTGCCCCGCGAGGCCGACCTGGTCTTCGACGTCCGCTTCCTCTCCAACCCCCACTACGAGCCGGCGTTGCGCCCCTTGGACGGCCGCGACGCCGCGGTGGCAGCCTTCATCGGGCGCGACCCCGGCCTCGCGCCGCTGTTCGACGGCTTGACCGCGCTGTTGTCCGCGCTCCTGCCGCGCTACGCGGCCGAGGGCAAGAGCTACCTGACGGTCGCGCTCGGGTGCACGGGCGGGCGCCACCGATCCGTCTTCGTGGCCGAATGGCTGGCGGCCTGGTTCGCGGAACAGGGCGAGACCGTGCGCGTGCAC
>JAKZXM010000342.1:0-5879 GCA_047514975.1 Rhodospirillales bacterium | reverse complement strand
GGTGGAAGCCACGGTCT
Organism: Rhodospirillales bacterium; assembly: GCA_047514975.1. Lineage (GTDB taxonomy): Bacteria > Pseudomonadota > Alphaproteobacteria > Rhodospirillales > JASLLV01 > JASLLV01. Next base: position 5,862 of record JAKZXM010000342.1, on the reverse strand, counting down.
CGGACGAGGTTTCGATTCTCGCGCCGCCGCCGGGGGGCGAGCCGTCCCCGGCCGAGGCGGACGCGAAGGGGGGAAAGGGCGCTCCCCCGAAACGAAGGGGTCGTGTCGCCGGGAAAGCGGCCGCCGACGCAAAGGCGAAGGGGCCGAAGAAGGCGTCCTCGGCAGGGCCCACGCGGGGCCGGCACGCCTCGCGGAGCCCAGCGGCCAAGGGGCGCCGTTCGTCGGCCGACGAGCGGTAAGGTTCCGTGAACGACGAACAGCGCGACGAGAAGACGATGCCGCTGATCGACCACCTGGTCGAGCTGCGCGGGCGCATGGTTTATTCGTTCGGCGTCGTCATCGTGCTGTTCTTCATTTGCTACTATTTCTCCGCCGACATTTACGCCTTCCTCGTGCAGCCGCTCGCGGACATTCTCGACGAGCTGGGGGTCAACCGCCGGCTCATTTACACCGGCCTTCACGAGGCGTTCTTCACGTACATCAAGGTGGCGTTCTTCGCCGCGATTTTTCTGTCGTTCCCGTACCTCGCCGTCCAGATCTGGATGTTCGTGGCACCGGGACTCTACAAGAACGAGAAGCGTGCGTTCGTGCCGTTCCTGGTGGCCACTCCCATCCTCTTCTTCCTCGGCGGCGCGCTCGTCTACTACTTGATCTTCCCGCTCGCCTGGAAGTTCTTCGTCAGTTTCGAATCGGAGGGCGGCGTCGGGACCCTGGCCATCCAGCTCGAGGCGAAGGTCGACCAGTACCTATCCCTGGTCATGCGCCTGATCTTCGCCTTCGGGCTGTGTTTCGAGCTGCCGGTGGTGTTGACCCTGTTGGCCCGGGCCGGCATGGTCACGTCGAAGGGATTGGCGGAGAAGCGAAAGTTCGCCATCGTGATCGCGTTCATCGTGGCGGCGGTCCTGACCCCGCCCGACGTGATCAGCCAGATCGGCCTCGCCTTGCCGACCCTCGGCCTCTACGAAATCTCCATCCTGTGTGTTCGCCTGGTCGAAAGAAGCAGGGCGCGCGCGGCCCAAGAGGCCGAGGGAGAGGATGACTCCGGGACCGCCGAGCAGCCGGGCGCTTAGGGCTCCTCCTGGACGGGAATCGCGAACCGCCCTATAGAACGTGCGCTCGCTTGGGGGCACCGGTCACTTCATGTTCGACATCCGCCTGATCCGCGACAATCCGGAAGACTTCGACGCAGGTCTGCGGAAGCGGGGCGTGGACGGAACGGCGGCGCGGATCCTCGAAATCGATGCCCGCCGACGCGCCGCGCAAACCCGCGCGCAAATGCTCCAGGGCCGCCGCAACAAGCTTTCGAAGGAGATCGGCGCCGCCAAGGCGCGTGGCGAGGACGCCTCCGCCGTCATCGAAGAGGTCTCGCAATCGAAGGACGAAGAGGCCCGGGCCGAACGCGAGGCGCGCGCGGCGGCACGCGAGCTCGAGAACGCCATGTCCGGGCTTCCGAACCTGCTCGCCAACGAGGTTCCCGAGGGTGCCGATGACGACGCCAACGTCGAGGTGCGCCATTGGGCGGAGCCGCCCCACTTCGACTTTCTTCCCCGCGACCACGTGGACATCGGCGAGGGCCTCGGGATGATGGATTTTGCGCGCGCAGCCAAGCTTTCGGGCGCTCGGTTCGTGGTGCTTTCCGGCGCCCTGGCGCGTATGGAGCGCTCTCTCGGCGCATTCATGCTGGACATGCACACGCGCGAATTTGGCTACACCGAGATCTCGCCGCCGGTCCTGGTTCGCGACGAGGCGCTGTTCGGGACCGGCCAGTTGCCGAAGTTCGCGGACGAGCAGTTCCAAACCAAGAAGCTCGATCTCGAGGCCCTTCACCAGCACGTGAGCGACGAGCTGGAGACGTGGGAGAATATCCGTCTGGCGGAGCTCGAGGCGGCGGCCGAATCGCCGAGTGATCGCGCGGGGCTTTTGATGGAGCACGTGGCCGAGGTCCGGACGCGACAGATCGGCCTGATGAACGCGGCGCTCGAAAGCGGGCGCTTCGAAGAGCGCTACTGGCTGATTCCCACGGCCGAAGTGCCGCTCACCAACCTGGTGGCCGACGAGATTCTCGACGCGGACCGGCTGCCGATCCGCTTGGCCGCGTGGACGCCGTGCTTCCGCTCGGAAGCGGGCGCGGCCGGCAAGGACACCCACGGCATGATCCGTCAGCATCAGTTCTCGAAGGTGGAGCTCGTCAGCGTCACGCGGCCCGAGGGATCGGAGGACGAGCTCGAGCGCATGACGGGTTGCGCGGAAGACGTGCTCAAGCGCCTCGATCTTCCCTACCGGGTCGTGCTCAAATGCGCGGGCGACACGGGCTTCTCCGCCACCAAGAGCTACGACATCGAGGTCTGGCTTCCCGGTCAGAATCGGTATCGAGAGATCTCGAGCTGCTCGAACTGCACCGACTTCCAGGCGCGGCGGATGTCGGCCCGCTACCGCTCGAAAGGCGAGAAGGGGACGCGTTTCGTGCACACCCTCAACGGCTCCGGCCTGGCGGTCGGCCGCACCTTGGTCGCGATCCTCGAGGTCCACCAGGTTTCCGATTCGTCGGTGTCCGTTCCCGAGGCCCTTCGGCCCTATATGGACGGGCTGCAAACGATCGAGCGCGATGCCGGCTAGACTGCTCGATCTTTCACGCGCCCGCGTCCTCATCTCCAACGACGACGGCATTCACGCGTCCGGGCTCAGGGTTCTCGAACGCGTCGTCCGCCAGCTTGCGAAGGAGGTCTGGGTGGTGGCGCCCGAGCACGAGCAGAGCGCCGCCAGCCATTCGCTTACGCTGCGCCGGCCGTTGCGCATCCGCAAGCTTTCGGGCCGGCGCTATGCCGTCGACGGAACGCCCACCGACAGCGTGCTCTTGGCGGTGCGCGAAATCATGAAGGACCGCCCGCCCGACCTCGTGCTGTCGGGCATCAACCGCGGCGGCAACCTGGGCGAGGACGTCACCTATTCCGGCACCATCGCGGCGGCCATGGAAGGTGCATTGCTGGGCATTCCCGCCATCGCCCTGAGCCAGCTCTCGGAAAACGGCCACCCGGTCAAGTGGGGTACGCCCGAGCACCATCTGGCGGACGTGCTCGAGCGCCTGACGTCCGCGCCGTGGCCCGCGGGCATCCTGATGAACGTCAACTTCCCCGACGTTTCCGCACGCGCGACACGGGGCGTCGAGATCACCCGCCAGGGCCGACGCAAGATCGGGGGCACGCTCGTCCAGGGCCGCGACCCGAGGGGCGAGCCCTACTACTGGATCGGGTCCCAGCGTACCGGGGACCGCGCCCGGCCCGGCACCGACTTGGGCGCCGTCAGCCAAGGCGCCATCTCGATCACGCCCTTGACGCTCGATCTTACCCACCGCCCCACCCTCGGGGCCCTCAAAAGGGCGTTCGATTGACTCCGAGCGCGCGCAAGATCCGGCTGGTCCTCGAGCTCAGAAGCGGCGGCATCATCGACACCCGGGCGCTCGGCGCCATGGAGCGGATCCCGCGCGAGCTGTTCGTGCCTGCGCCGTTTCGCGACAAGGCCTACGACGACGTGGCGCTTCCCATCGGCCACCACCAGACCCTCAGCGCGCCGCTTGTGGTCGCGCGCATGACCCAGGCGCTCGAAGTCGGCGAGCGGCACAAGGTGCTGGAAATCGGCACCGGGTCTGGGTACCAGACGGCGGTGCTCGCGTCGTTGTGCCGGCGCGTTTACACCGTCGAGCGCATCACCGAGCTGTTGGCCGAGGCGCAGGCGCGGCTCGCTGAGTTGCGCATCACCAACGTCACCGCGCTTTGCGGCGACGGCGCGCTCGGCTGGTCGCACCAAGCGCCGTTCGACCGAATCATGGTAACGGCCGCCGCCGCGGATGTTCCGAAAGTGCTCGTCGATCAACTGGCCACGGACGGCGTCATGGTGTTGCCGGTCGAAGATGAAGGCGGCCAGCGCCTGATCCGCGTCCGGCGCACCGAAAGCGGCGCCGAGACCGAGGATCTGGCGTCGGTGAATTTCGTGCCGTTGGTCTAGGGGCGAGGGGCCTTGACAACCCTTCGCGGCTGCGTTGGCACATCCGTCTTTTCGCGCGTCGGCGGCCACTCCGTCCTTTGCCGATTGTCCGTACCCGAGCCGCTTGCAACGTTATTCCCGATTTCGACCACCAACGGATTCGGCTATGATCAGACGATGACCACGAAACTTGAAACGGAACACGTCGACAAGCGCGCAATCGAAGCGGTGCAGCGCGTGCTGAAAGACCGGCTGGAACCGCTCGGCGTCCGAAAGGCCGAGGTCTATGCGGGTCGGGATCATGATGACGATCCAGTGCTATTCATCAACGTACGTTACGATTTGATCAAAAAGCGCATCGACACCAGCGCAACGTTCGGGCTGATCGCGGCGCTTCGCAAGGCGCTTGAAGCGGTCGGCGAATCACGGTTCCCCCACGTCCGTCACCATTTCGACCCCAAGCAGCGGGTCCGTCGATGAGAGTCAGCGGCGGGTCCATGCTTCATCCGGGGTGATGACGTCGAGCGGGGGCCTGATCGCGACCGCGAGACGCTTAGCACGCGCGAATCCTGGGCGGCCGAATCAAGCCGACCTCAAACGTGCCGTCAGCACTGCGTACTACGCCATGTTTCATGGGCTGGCTGGGCAGTGTGCGGTTTTGTTAATTGGCGCTGGTCGAGCACGCAGTAGTCGGGCCTGGACCCAGGTCTATCGCGCCCTGGAGCACGGTTTTTCCAAGAATGCCTGCGTGCAAGTTCAAGGTCTGGATTTTCCCCCGGAGATCGTCAATTTCGCCGATGTCTTCGTTCGGATGCAGGAAGAGCGCCATCGTGCCGATTACGACCCCGACGCGAGGTTCCGTCTTGCGGAAACCGAGACACTGATTACAAGCTCATCGCGAGCAATCGCTGAACTCATCAATGCTCGGCGACAAGACAGGCTCGCGTTCGTGGCCTTGGTGCTCTTAAGAAGGCGGTGAAAACCTTTGCCTGATGGCTGAGCGCGCCGCGGCAGGCGCCTTCGCGGTGGCCGGGCCCAAGCGCAGCGCTTCACTAACCCGTTGAAATCAATGTACCCCTTGGCGATAATTCGGCCATGAACGTGGTAGGTGTCGCGCGCGTCCTTCTCGCTTCGGCGGCCATCGGTGGCCTCATCGGCGTGTCGGGCTGCGGTTGGGCCGAATGGCCGCCTCCCGATCGCGCGCCCCGGCTCGCGAGCGGACCCGTCGCGCCGCCCGCCGTAAGCGCGAGCGATTCTCTGTTCGTCGGCGCGGACGCGGTGGTGGTGGCGAAGGGCGACACGGTTTACGAGATCTCGAGGCGACACCGGGTGCCCATGCGCGCCATCATCGAGGCGAACCGTCTTCGCCCGCCCTACGTGCTTCACGTGGGCCAGCGCATCGTGCTGCCGCGCAACATGGTGCACGAGGTAGTGAAGGGCGACACCCTTTACGGGATCTCGCGGCGTTACGGGGTCGACACATATGCGTTGGCACGCGCCAACGGAATCCAGGACCCCTATGCGATCCACGTGGGCCAGCGCATCATGGTGCCGTCGGCGGAGCGCGCGCGTGCGGATGGGGCGCGCGCCGCCTCGGCGCCGAAATCCGCAGCCCCGCCCGACGTGGCCGTGCCGGGCGCGGCTGCGGGGCGGCGGAAGCCCTCGGTGCCGCAGCCCGCGCCGCCGAGGGGGGGCGAAAACGGGTTCATCTGGCCCGTGAACGGGAACGTCGTCTCGAGTTTCGGACCAAAGGCGAAGGGGCTTCACAACGACGGCATCAACATCGCCGCCCCCCTCGGCAGCGCCGTCAGGGCCGCGGCCGGCGGCTCGGTGGCTTACGCAGGGAACGAGCTCAGGGGGTTCGGCAACCTTGTTCTGATC
>JAKZXM010000341.1:0-10860 GCA_047514975.1 Rhodospirillales bacterium | reverse complement strand
CATTGAGCGCGATTCCGGAGAAGACGTCCGAGATCATCGCCTGCAGGGCGAAGCCGATGATCGCGACGAGGACGCCGCCCGTCGCCACGATCCCCGTCACGGGCCGGTCGTAGACGAAGGCGGTGAGCGCCATGATGGCGGCGGCGAACAACACGACCCCGCCCACGTCCAAAAGAATCTTGGGGAATTCCACGTGGCGCGCGCGCGCGACGACGACCAGCACATACTCGAGCGCCCGTTTCGTAAGCCACGCCGCACAAAGCCAAAGCGCGGTCGCGGCCGCCGCGCCGATGTGCCCGGGCGCATCTTCGGCGTCGGGGAAAAGCGCGGCGGCGATGTCGCCCGCCTCCACGGATAGGCCCGCGAATACGGCCGTGACGAGCACGGGGAGCGCCAGCCGCCTGACTAGCGTCGCGGACCCGGATCGCGCCATCTCGCCTGTTCCTTTCCCGGCCGCCGCCTTACCATGGATCGCGCGAGAAGGTAGCAGAAACCCGGGTTCCCGAACCAGGACGATGATCCGAATCACGCCCCATATCGCGATCCACGATCGCGAATTCCGCGAGCGATTCATCCGCGCCCCGGGGCCCGGCGGTCAGAACGTCAACAAGGTCGCGACCGCGGTCCAGTTGCGCTTCGACGTGGCGGGCGCGGCGTCCCTTGCCGACGACGTGAAGGCGCGCCTGAGAGTCCTCGCGCGCCGGCGCATCAATCGCCTGGGCGTCCTCGTCATCGAGGCCCGCCGTTACCGGACGCGCGAACGCAACCGCCGCGACGCGATCGAGCGTCTGGTGCGGCTGATCCGCCGCGCCGCCGCGCCGCCCAAGCGCCGGCGCCCGACCGCGATTCCCAAGGCATCGAAAATCCGCCGCCTGGAAACCAAGCGGCAGCGCCAGGGCCTCAAGCGGACCCGCGAGGCGGCGACGCGCGAGGTGTGGTAGGAGCCGCCCGATTCCGGCTCAGAGGAACCGGTTGGGGCGGATGAAGACGGCGAGGACCAGCGCGCCCTCGGGCGCGCGGACGGAATGGCGCGAGCCCTTTTGTCGGCAGACGTAGTTCCCGGCCGTCACTTCTCCGTCGCCGTCGACCAGGCTGCCTTCGAAGACGAACGTCTGCTCGATCTCGGTGTGTTCGTGGTACGGCAATTCCGAGCCGGGCGCCCAACGCATGAGCAGCGTCCGCATCCCGCCATCGCCCTGGTCGAACAGGACCTTCATCTCGATGCCCGGAAAGCCCGAGGGTTGCCACGGCGCCGCGTCGACGTCGACGGTGAGCGAGGGTCCCCAAGCCGCCGCCGTGCGTGCGTCCGCCCGCGATCCGGTCTCGGTCATTGCCGCCTCCCCTGCTCGCTGCATAGAGCGGATCGTGGTTAACTGGAACCGCGATGCGGTTCCAGTTAATGGCGTGAATCCGCTCGACTTCAATAAGAAAGGCCAGATTCACGTGGTCGACGGATCGCGGTTGGGCGATTCCGACCGACCACGATCTGATCTAGTGATCGGCTCCGCTTCGGAAGTGGAACTGCGCGCCTTGGCGGACGCCCGACGGCCAGCGCGCGGTGACGGTCTTGAGCTTGGTATAGAAACGCACGCCTTCGGGTCCATGGATGTGGTGGTCGCCGAAAAGCGACCGCTTCCAGCCGCCGAAGCTGTGATAGGCCACGGGCACCGGGATCGGCACGTTGATTCCGACCATGCCGATCCGCGCCCGGTTCATGAAGTCCCTCGCCGCGTCGCCGTCGCGGGTAAAGATCGCGGCACCGTTGCCGAATTCATGATCGTTCACGAGGCCGAGCGCGTCTTCGTAGTCGGTGGCGCGGACCACGCTCAGCACCGGTCCGAAGATCTCGTCGGTGTAGATCTTCATGTGGCGCTCGACCCGGTCGAACAGCGAACCGCCCATGAAGAACCCGTTTTCGTAGCCCTGCAGCGTGACGCCGCGGCCGTCGACCACAAGCTCGGCGCCTTCGGCGAGCCCGCTTTCGATATATCCCTCGATCTTCGCCAGCGCCTCGGGCGTGACGATCGGACCCATCTCGGCCTCGGGGTCGTTGTAGGCGCCGATCTTGAGGCCCCGCACGCGGGGCGCGAGGCGGCCGACGAGCTCGTCTCCGGTTGCGTCGCCCACGGTCACCGCGACCGAGACCGCCATGCAGCGCTCGCCCGCCGAGCCGTACGCGGCCCCCATGAGGGCATCGACCGCCTGGTCCATGTCGGCGTCCGGCATCACCACCATATGGTTCTTGGCCCCGCAAAGGGCCTGGACGCGTTTTCCGTGCGCGCAACCGGTGCTGTAGACGTGCTCGCCCACGGGCGTCGAGCCGACGAAGCTGACGGCGGCGACGTCAGGGTGCGTGAGCAGGGCGTCGACCGCCACGTGATCGCCGTTGACGACGTTGAGCACGCCGTCGGGAAGCCCGGCTTGGCTCGCCAGCTCGGCGAGCCGGAGCGAACACGACGGGTCCTTCTCGGATGGCTTGAGGACGAAGGTGTTGCCGCACGCGATGGCGACCGGGAACATCCACAGCGGCACCATGGCCGGGAAATTGAAAGGCGTGATGCCGGCGCAGACGCCGAGCGGCTGGCGAAGTGCCAGCGAATCGACGGCACTCGCCACGTTTTCGCTGTACTCGCCCTTGAGAAGCTGCGGAATGCCGCAAACGAACTCGACCACTTCGAGACCCCGCGTCACCGAGCCCTTGGCGTCGGCCAGCGTCTTGCCGTGCTCGGCGGACACGATCTCGGCGAGCTCGTCCAGGTGCGCCGCCATAAGCTCGCGGAATCGGAACATCACTTGGGCGCGCCGCGCGGGCGGGGTCGCGGCCCACTCCGGGAACGCGCTCGCGGCCTCGGCGACGGCTTCGCCGACCTCGGCCTCGCTCGCCAGGGGCGCGCGCCGGGCCACCTCGCCCGTCGCCGGATTGTAGACGTCGCCGAAGCGCCCGCATTTTCCCTCGACCTTGCGGCCGCCGACGAAGTGGTGAAGCGTCTCGGTCATCGCGCGCCTGTCTTCGCTTCCCTCGTTGCCCTCGGATTCGCGAGGCCCCTCAGAGGTCCGCCAGGACGTCCTCGAGGATGGTGCAGATGTCGTCGATGTCGCCCTCGCTTGCCACAAGCGGGGGCGCGACGAGGCCGCAATCGGCGGTGAACTTGACGTATAGCCCCGAGGCGAAAAGCCGCTTCATGGCCTTCGCGCCGCGCCGGCCGGGCGCGCCGTCGGGCTCGAGATCGAACGCCGCCAGCATTCCGTACCCGCGCAAGTCCGCGATCCCGGGCGTGGCGCGAAGCTCGAAGAAGCGATCCAGGAAATAGGGCGAGAGCGCGGCCGCGCGCTCGAAGAGCTTCTCGCGCTCGTAGATGTCGAGGGTCGCCAGCGCCGCGGCGCAAGCGGCCGGGTGGGCGCCGAAGGTGTAGCCGTGAAAGAGCTCGACCGCGCCGTCGGGCGCGGCGTCGACGACGGTGTCGTAGATGTCGTCGCGAACCGCCACCGCGCCCATGGGTTGGGCGCCGTTGGTGATGGCCTTGGCCATGGTCATCATGTCGGGCGTGACGCCGAAGCTTTGGGCCGCGAAGGCCTTGCCCGTGCGCCCGAATCCACAGATCACCTCGTCGAAGACGAGAAGGATCCCGTACTCGTCGCAGATCTCGCGCAGTCGCTCCAAATAGCCTACGGGCGCGACCAGAACGCCGGTGGACCCGGCGATGGGCTCGACGAAGCACGCGGCGACGGTCTCGCCGCCATGGAGCGCGCAGATGCGTTTCAGATCGTCGGCGAGCTCGGCGCCCGACGCCGGCTGGCCCTTGGTGAAGCGGTGCTCGGGATCCCAGGTGTGGCGCATGTGGACGACACCGGGCATGACGGTGCCGAACGCCTCGCGGTTCTTCATGAGACCCGAGAGCGAAGTGCCGCCGATGTTGACGCCGTGGTAGGCGCGTTCGCGCGAGACGAAACGCTGCCTCTGCCCCTCGCCGCGGGCGTGGTGATAGGCCATGGCGATCTTGATCGCGGTGTCGACGGCTTCCGAGCCCGAGTTGGCGAAGAACACGTGGTCGAGACCGTCGGGCGTGAGCTGGGCGATGCGACGCGCCGTCTCGAACGACGAGGGATGGCCGAGCTGGAAATGGGTGCAGTAGTCCACTTCCATGAGCTGCCGGGCCACCGCATCGGCGATCTCCTTGCGCGCGTGTCCGGCGGCGCAACAGAACAGGCCCGACGATGCGTCGATGATCCGCTCGCCCTTGTGGTTCCAATAGTGGATGCCCTCGCTGCGGACCACGAGACGGGGGTCCGCCTTGAAGTCGCGGTTGGCGGTGAACGGCATCCAGTGGTGCTCGAGCGTATTGGTCGTGTACTGTGCCATATTCGATGCCCTTCAAGATTAAATTGAATAAAATGCAGAAAAGAAAGGAACTTAGGCGCTGTAGTCTGTATTCAACGAAACATCGTCGCAAAACAACCCGGAATTCGGCGTCGGGCGCCGGCGCGAACGGGAAGGATACGTCGATGTCCGGAACCTTGTCCACCCCGGCGCCGCGCGCCCCGGCGGCGGGTTCCGGGCGGGCCCGATTGGCGTTGGACGGCGGCCGAAACCGGCGCTAGACCAGATCACGGTCGGCCGGATTCGCCTGTGGCAATCTGGCGGGCGCCTGAATCTGGTTTACACTATCGAGGTCGAACGGATTCAAGCAATTGTCTGGAACCGGAATACGGTTCCAATCAAACGCGATCCGCTCTAGGAACAGACGTGTCCGCGGGGCCGAGACCGGGCGTTCGTGATCCGGTCCCACGGGGGGCACGGGGAGAGACGGGATGCGGATCGGCGTGCCAAAGGAGATCAAGGTCCACGAGTACCGGGTCGGCATGGCGACCATGAGCGTGCGCGAGGCGGTCGACCACGGCCATGAGGTTGTGGTCCAAACCGGCGCCGGGGCCGGCATCGGTGTGGACGACGCGGAGTACGAGCGCGCCGGCGCCGGGATCGTCGATTCGGCGGCCGAGGTCTTCGAGGCCGCCGACATGGTGGTCAAGGTAAAGGAGCCGCAGGCCGCGGAGCGCAAGATGCTGAAGCCCGGCCAGATCCTGTTCACCTATCTCCATCTCGCCCCCGACCCGGACCAGACGGCGGACCTGGTCGAATCGGGGGCCATTTGCATCGCGTACGAGACCGTCACGTCCGCCAACGGCGGACTGCCCCTGCTGGCGCCCATGTCGGAAGTGGCGGGGCGCATGTCGATCCAAGCCGGCGCCCACTGCCTGGAACGCGAGCAAGGCGGCATCGGGATCCTGCTCGGCGGCGTGCCCGGGGTTCCGCCGGCATCCGTCGTCGTGATCGGCGGCGGCGTCGTCGGCGCCAACGCCAGCGAAATCGCGGTCGGCTTCGGCGCCGACGTCGTGGTGCTCGACAAGTCGATCGAAGTGCTGCGTGGCTTCGCGCAGCGGTTCGGAAACCGCGTGCGCACGGTTTATTCGACCCGCCAGGCGGTGGACACCCACGTCACCGGCGCCGATCTGGTCGTCTGCGGGGTGCTGGTGCCCGGCGCGGCCGCGCCCAAAATCGTGACCGCCGATATGGTCAGGCGCATGCGGACCGGCTCGGTCATCGTCGACGTCTCGATCGATCAGGGCGGGTGTTGCGACACCTCGCGCCCCACCACCCACGCCGATCCCACGTACGTGGTCGACGGGGTCGTTCACTATTGCGTCGCCAACATGCCCGGCGCGGTGCCGCGGACCTCGACGTTCGCGCTGAACAACGTAACGCTGCCCTTCATCCTGGCCCTCGCCGACAAGGGCTACCGCCAGGCCCTGCTCGACGACGAGCACCTGCTGAAGGGTCTCAACGTGCACCTGGGCGAGGTCACCTACGAAGCGGTGGCCGCCGACCTGGGATACGAATACCGCGACGCCAGGGACGCCCTGGCGGCGTGAGGCGGCGACGGCGGAAGCGGCCGGCTATCCGTCGATCTCCGACATGAAGTCCTCGAACTTGCCGCTGGGCAAGCGCGGAATCTCGTCCACATAGACGATATCGAGGGTCATGGGGTAGCCGAAGCGGTCGAGAACCATCTTACGCAGTTGCTCTTCTTCCTTCGCCTTCACCTTGCGGGTCACCACGACGCGCAGTTCATACGCGTCGAGGCTGCGCTGCACCAGCTGCGCCTGACGCACCGGCGCGGCCTGATTCAGGTTGTCGGAATCGAACAGCGGTCGGATGAGATCGCCCGATGGCAGGGTCGCCATGTTGCGCTTGCGGCCAAGGATGCAGCTCAGGACCGGCAGGCCACGCCCGCAGGAGCAAGGCTCGCCGAATTTCGCGTAGTCACCGATTTCATAGCGGATTAGTGGTGAGGCGAAGTTGTGGAGGTCAGTTAAGACCAGGCGCCCCGTTTCTCCAGGACCGCAGGGCGCGCTGTCGTCATTCAGAATTTCCACGAGAACGCTTTCGCTTTGCACGTGGTAATGGAGATGGTCCGGGCATTGCAGAGCGATCATGCCTATTTCCTGGGCGCTGTAGACATCGCTCAAGGGGAAACCAAAAACCTCTTCACAAGCCCTGCGGACTTCGTCCTCGACCACCTCGCCCATGGTCGAAACCCCAAGCAGGCCGGGCAATTCAATATTTTCGTCCCTGCAACGGTCCAGGATCGCCCGGAGATTCGACGGATAGGTCAACAGGTATTGCGGGTCTTCATCCCGCAGCCAGGCGACCTGCTCGGCGACCGTGCTGTTGGCGCCGAAGAACACCATCGGGCCGGAAACATGTCCGGGCACCCAATTGTGGGGTTTTCCGACACTGTCGGCATTGGACAATCTGGTGATCTTCGCCACCTTGGCGGAGAAGTCACGGCCGTGCCAGAGATGATAGCGCAGGTTCAGCGCGGCGAAGAACAAGCCGGTGATCCGGGTCGTTTTGAATGAAATCGGCTGGCCAGTCGAACCCGAAGTGGATCCATCCGAGACCCGACCGTGATCCTTCGGCAGGTCGCGGCTCATCAAGTTTTCCCCGGCGTCCTGGACGTCGCCCCGAGTCATTATCGGTATGCGCCGCCACGCTTCTCTGGTCAGTTGCCCGCGTCGGAGCGGCGCGAGAACATCCAACCGCTCGCCGTAGAAAGGCACCGTCCGCGCGGCATGGGCGAGCAGGTTCTCGAGCTGGCGGAGCTGATGCGCCACCAAGGTCTCCGGCGACCACCACTCGCTTTGCTCGAGCTGGCCGAGAAGCGCGAGAACGTTCGCATCGCGAAGCGCCGGAACCGCCGGCCAGCGGATGCCGGGAACGGCCGAGCGCGGGACGGCGTAACCGGTCCCCGGCCGGCGGTGGCCATTCTTTCGCGGCCTTGTTTCGCGCACGTCCGCCACGGTCCGACCGTTCAGCCGTCCAGTTCCGAAACGATGGGCTCGAGCTTGCCTGAGCGCCCACTTTCGAGCGCGTCGACGTAGACGAAGCGGTACTCGAACTCGTCGCTCAGGGCCGTGCGCAAGGCCGCCCGCGCGCGTTCCTCCTGGTCCGGCGTCACGGGGGCGCCGACCACCAGCCTAACCTCGATGTCGCGGGGCGTGCGCTGCACGATCTGGCCCTGGCGCATCTCGGGGATCGTATGGCCGAGCGCGTCGGTGAAGATGGGGTTGTGCGCCGGCCACAGGTCTGCGCCCGACGGCAGGATCAGCCGGTTCCTGCGCCGGCCCATGATGCGATCGAGAACCGGCAGACCGCGCCCGCACGCGCACGCCTCGCCGAGCTTGGCGAAATCCCCAAGCTCGTACCGGATCAACGGCGTGGCCAGGTTGTGCAGATCGGTGATCACGACCTTGCCGATCTTGCCCGGGGCGCATGGACGGCCGTCCTCGTCAAGCACCTCGACAAGGGCGCATTCGGACTGCACGTGATAGACGGGATGATCGGGGCACTGGAGCGCGATCAAACCCGTTTCCTCGCAACTGTAGGAATCGGTCACACCGATGCCCCACGCGTTCCGACATTCGGTTCGCACCTCCGGATCGAGCACCTCGCCCAAGGTCACCGCTTCGCGCAAACTCGGCAGCGCAATCCCGTGTTCCACCGAGGCGCGGACGAGTTGCCTGAGCTTCCAGGGCTTCGTGAGGAGGTATTGGGGCTGCTGGCCGGCCAACCATTCGAGTTGCTCGTCGACGGGCGCCAAAATGTCGAGGAAGACCATTTGGCCCACGCCGTAGCCCGGAGCCCAAGGAACGCCGCGGTCCTCGCTGGAAAGGGCCGCCTGCCGGTCGCTGAGCCTGTTGATCGAGGCGGTCTTGGCCGCGAGATCGCGGCCGTGCCAGATGTGGAAACGCAGATTCGCGGCGCGCAGAAACTGGCTGGTGACGCGCGTGACCTTGAATCTCACCGGCTCGCCGGTCGAGCCCGACGTGGCCGACGACCGCGCGGGCCCATGCGACTTGGGCAAGCTCCGGGTCTCGAGGGCGTCTCCCGCCGACTGGATGTCGCCGCGGCTGAGAAGCGGGATCCGCTGCCAGGCGTCCCACGTCAGCGATCCGGGCCTGAGGGCGCGGAAATCCGCAAGCCGTTCGCGGTAGAACGGCACCGTCCGCGCGGCGAAGACGAGCAGCGACTCGAGCTGGCGAAGCTGGCCTTGGCGCAGAACGTCGGCCGGCCACCACTGGCTGCGCTCGAGCTGATGCATGATCGCGAACAGGATCGCGTTCGCCGGCGGCGGCAGGGCCGGCCAACCGATTCCGGCGCATCCCGACCGCGGAACGAACGCAGGCTTCAGCCGATCCCGGCCGGCGGGCGCGCCAGCGGATGGTTTAGAGCTTGCCGGCGTCAATCCTCAGGTGCTCTCCGGTAATGGCGCTGGCCGCATCGCTTGCCAGAAAGAGCGCCGCGTCGGCGACGTTCTCGGGCTCGAGAAGAATGCCGAGCGCGGTTCCCCCGCGATAATCTCTTTCGATCAACTCGTCGAGGGTGATTCCCTCTTGATCGGCGCGGGCCTGGTTGTTGCGGCGGAACAGCGCGGTGTTGGTTCCGCCGGGGCACAGCGAGTTCACCCGGATCCCGTCGCGGCCGAGCTCTTGGGCAAGGGATTCGGTGATCCCCCGAACCGCGAACTTGCTGGCCCCGTACGCCGTTCGATAGGGCAGCGGCCGGTAGCCCGATAGCGACGACATATTCACGATCGCGCCGCCCTGGCGTTTGAGAAGGGGAACCGCGTACTTGCTGCACAACATCACGCCGTCCACGTTGACGGCGAAGAGCGCGCGCCACTCGGCGATGTCGAGGGCCTCCGTGCTCGCCGTGGGACCCGTGGCGCCGGCGTTGTTGACGAGGACGTCGAGGCGCCCGTATTCGCGATCGCAGGCCTGGAACAGGTCTCGGACCTGGTCCTCGACGGCCACGTCCACGGCAAAGCCGAGCCCGCCGAGTTCGGCCGCTTGGCTGGCGGCGCCGTCGGCGTTCACATCGGCGACGACCACCCGGCACGCTTCGCCCGCGAACCGGCGCGCGATGGCGGCGCCGATCCCGCTCGCGGCGCCGGTAACGACCGCGACCTTGCCTTCAAGCCGATCGCCCATGAACTCCCCCCCTGACGCACCGACGGGACGTGCGGGCCGCCCCGGCCGCGTATTCTAGACCAGATCGTGGTCGCTCGGAATCGCGTGGCCGCGATCCGCCAACCCCATAAATCCGGTCTATCCGGGTTGTGGAATCATAAACCGGCAACGGGTCGGGATTGGCTTGCAATTGTCAGGTTTCGGTTTGAGACCGGACGTATTGGCGGACCGTCCTCCACGCTTCTTCGCCAGAAGCCGACATTCGAGCGGCTCGGGAAACCACGCCTCAAGCCCTGACGACACCGTAGATGTCGGTCTCGCCGGCCCGGCCCCGCAACTGCACGCTGCTAACCTGCTCGGCCTTCCAGGCGTCAGGCAAGGTCATCCGCCCTACCAAGTCGCCCAACACTAGAAGCGGACGGCCGACTTCCTTGCAGCGCTGCTGGATGCGCGCCGCGGTATTCACGGTGTCGCCGAAGTAGACGATCTCCTGCTTGAAGTCGCCGCACTGGGCGGCGACCACCGGGCCGCCGTGGATGCCGGCCCGGAACTCGGGAACGGCGTCGTACTCGCGTCGGTAGGCGGCGGCACGGGCAGCGATCAGGTCGACGATGGCGAAGTAGCAGTGCAGCGAACGCAGGTTGGCCGCCCCCTGGCACAGGGGCCAGGTGATGACGACCTCATCGCCGATGTACCGGTGGATCTCGCCACCCCATTCCAGGATCGGTTCGCTGATGTCGAAAAAGAACCGGCCGATCAGGGTCTGCACGCCGATATCGCCGAGCCGCTGGGCCAGAGCCGTCGAACCCGCCAGGTCGAGGAACATGAACACCCGCTCCTCGCGTAGGGGCCGGTGAGGATGTTGAACAGGGTCCGGGCGCCGATGATGCCGACGATCCGCACCATCATGTAGATGACGCCGACGAGCACGAAGATGAAGGCCAGCGCCTTGAGGAATACGAACTTGAAGACCACGAGCAGGTCTAACTGGCTGTGCGGCAGGGTTAATTCCGCAATAATACCGATGGCGGCGCAGGCGACGAGGACGGCGGCGTGGACCAGGATGTTGACCAGGAAGCGGGACCGGCGAAGAGGCGCGCCAAGCCGGCTGGGGACGAAGAACAGGATGAAAGCCCAGCCGAGCAGACCGATAATCAGGCCGCCGAAGGAGGAGTGGAGGTAGAGTACCGGGTTTTCCCGCCCGGCGCCAGTGACCAGGAGTTGATAGAGGGAGGCCAAGGCCGCCGACAGGGCCACCAAGACGGCGTACAGGCGCACCCGCCGCTTGCTTCGCTGGCTCAGTCTCATGGCGTTTCTCCGTCCTTTACGTGG
>JAKZXM010000340.1:0-2798 GCA_047514975.1 Rhodospirillales bacterium | reverse complement strand
GTTGTCCATGCGGCTCAAGTGATAGCTGATCTCCTTGGGAATCAGCCGCGGATTCTTGTGGATCCGCTGGAACAACTCGACCGTCTGGTCGATGGTCATCCCCCACTTGTGCCCGCGCGCCTGTTCGGCGAGGCTGCCGGTGCCGTGGGTCTCGGCCCCGAAGCGGTTCTCGAGACCCTTCAGCAAAAGCTTGACGCGGACGCCCACGTCGACGTCGCGGTTCAGCCGCTCGGCCGCGGCCTCGATCATGTCGATCTCGTCCATGGCGTCGATGTTGATGCAGATGCCGTTCACGATCGCCATCTCGATCTCTTGAACGCCCTTGTTCGATCCGTTGAGGACCAGGGTCTTGGGATCGGTGCCGGCGAGCAGCGCCAGATACATCTCGTTGATGCCGAAGGCGTCGCCGCCCGCGCCCTCCTGGTTCATGATGTGGCGAACGGCGATCCCGTTGTTGCACTTGTTGGCGAACAAGACCTCGACACTCTTCGGATAGCGGGACGCAAAAGCGTCGCGGAAGCGGCGGTAGTTGTGGCGAAACTGGTTCTCGCTAAGGACGTAAAGGGGCGTTCCGAAGGTCTCGGCCAGCTCGACCACGTCGCGGCCCTCGACCCACAAATGCCCGTCCTCACCGATGCCGATGAATTCCGAGAAATGCTTCTTGAAGCGCGGATAGTCGAGACCCTCCGCCAGGTAGGCCGAAACGTCGTTCATGGCGCTCATCCCTGGTTGACGACTTGGGAAGTCGTTGAATTGCATTGAGAATTGTCGCGGTGGCCGAGCTTAGCCCCAACCCGAAAAGCGCGCAAGCGCGGGCGCCGGTCGGTCACCGGTCACCCGGATGCGCCGTCCCCGCCGGAAAGCCGCGAGAGCACGCCGAACCCGAGGTGGGTGAGCGCGAGCGCCGCGCGTTCGATCGCCGCCCGGTCGGCGCCGCAAAGCACCAGGTGGCGGTCGCGCGAGCCGGCGATGGTTGCCATATCCGCGGCGAGGCGGCCCAAGGGCAGCGAAACCGCGCCCGGAACGCGCCCCGGCACGAACGCCTCGGGCGGGCCGGGATCGACGACGAGCGGTGGATCGTCGCCCGCAAGCGCGGACTCAAGCTCGGCCATCGGTATTGCGGGCGCGCCGATGCCGGGGTCGGGCGGGAAGACGCGCCAGGGTCCGCCCGTGGTGCCAGCGAAAACGATCCGCTCGGGCAGATCCTCGAGGCTGCGGCCGTACAGGTGCAGGTGCAACCCCGCCTCGGGGCCGGTGATCTCGATGGTGTGGAAGTCGTCCGCCATCAACGCCGCCGCCGTCCCCGACAGAACCGCGAATTCGCCCGTCCTTTCCAAGGTCCCGACGCCGGGCTCGGCGCCGTCGTCGGTGCGCGCGTAGAAGACGTTGTGCTCGGCGCCGCGCACGCATGCGATGACCGCCCAGGTGGTGTGGTTGTGGGGCGGCGCCTTGAACCCGGGCCTCTCGGCGGACGCGTAAAGGGCGAAACGCCGGTCCGCGTCCTCGCTGAGGCGGTACATGCCGGCGTGCGTCGCGTCGCCCGGCGGGCAGTGTTCGGCCGGGAACAGATCATCGCTCACGGCCAGCGCGATCATCGGTGCCTTGATCGCCTCAAGGGTCTCGCGCGTCAGAGCACCGCGGCCTGCGCTCGCGCGCACGCGAGCGATGGTTTCGGCGACGGCCTCGGCGCGACGCTTCTGAACCGACACCTTGGCCGCTTAGCGCGCGAGCGGCGCCCAGCCTAGCTTGGCGAGCGCGCGGCCGCTCGCGACCATCTTCGCGTCGCGGTCCTCGTCGGTGATCACCTCGAGCATCGACGGCCCCGAATAGTTGATCGCGCGGTAGGTGTCGGCGATCGCCGCATAATCGATGGTGCCGGTTCCGATCTGGATCTTCCTGGCCTCGTCGGGGTGATTGACGTCGGCCACGTGCACCAAGTTGATCCGGTCCATGATCAGGCGCAAGTCCTCGGCCGGCTCGCCGCCGGCGATGACGGCGTTGCCGACGTCGTAGTTCATGCCGATGGTCTCGTCGCCGATCTCGTCGAGGGCGCGGGCGATGTCGGCCACGGTCGGAAGGAACGTGTACTGGACGTTTTCGACCAGCAGCTTGACGCCCGCCCCACGCGCGTGCGGCGAGAGCTCGCGGATGCCTTCGGTGAACCACTCCATCAGCCAATCGAACGGCGGGCGGAAATAGGGATGCACCGCGCCCGGCAGCACCAGCACCCGCGGCACGCCCCAGTCGCCGGCGAGATCGATCACGCGCTTGTACATGTCGATCGTGAACCGGCGCACCTCGGGTACCGGACTGTTGATGTTATTGTCGAGCAGGGGATAGCAAAGCGACGTGATGGTAAGCCCCCGGTCGGCGACGAACGCTCCGATCTCGCGCTTGGTCGCCTCGTCCAGGGTTGTCGGCCAGATATGGGGGGGAAAGATCACCAGCTCGAACAGGCGAAAGCCCTTGTCGGCGAGGTGTTCGAGGCAGGCGCGCGCCGAATGGGTGAACATGTAGGACATGGTGCTGATGCCCACGGGATAATCCGCCATGACGTCGATTCCTCCTTCATCTCCGCTTCGCGACGGGCCGGCGTCGGAAGCGCCGCGCAAGATAGCGCGTTCGCGCCCGACAGGGAAAGCGCCGCCCGGCGAGCCCGTCCTGGCGGCACGCCGCCGGCTCTGGCAGTATTCGACCAAGCGGCCCCTGGGAACTTAGGGCAAGCGGCTTCGAACACCGAGCGCGGGAGTGGCGATGGCCAAACCTGAATTTGCGCGCAAGCTCACGGTCATCTTGTA
>JAKZXM010000339.1:0-2732 GCA_047514975.1 Rhodospirillales bacterium | reverse complement strand
CCCCTTTCCTTCCGGGCCGCGGTCGCGGCCTCGAGCTGGTCCCAGCGTTCGTCCGCGGACGGCAGCGCGCTCTCGTCGATCAACCGTTGATTGGCCTTCATCCAGGGAACATGGGCGTAGCCGAACAGCGCAACCCGGCCGGGTGCGAGGTCGGCCGTCATCTTGGCGGTGCGGGCGACGCCGCGGGCGGTCTGATGCGGCAGACCGTACATCAGATCGATGTTGAACGACGAAATGCCGGCATCCCGAAGCCAGCCGATCACGCGCCCGGTTTCCTCATAGCTTTGCACGCGGTTGATCGCGCGCTGAACGCGGGCGTCGAAATCCTGAACCCCCAGACTCGCGCGCGTGATCCCTGCGCGGGCCAGCGTTCCGGCGGTTTCGGGGCGGATGTCGCGCGGATCGAGCTCGACGGCGATCTCGGCGTCGGCGCGGATCGCGAACCGTTCGCCGAGGTGGCCCATCAGGCGCAGCCAATCGGCGTCTCGCATCAAGGACGGGCTGCCGCCACCCCAGTGCACGTGGCGAACGGGCATGCGCTCGCCCAAGGTATCGGCGACGAGCGTGATTTCCCGATCCAGGGCGTCCAAGTACTTGGCGACGGGATCGTAGCGCCGCACGATCTTCGTGTGACAGCCGCAGAACCAGCACAACCGGTCGCAATAGGGAACGTGCAGATAGAGCGACAGCTCCTCGGGCCGGCCCATCTCCGCCAGCCACTCGCGGTAGAGGGCCGCGTCCACTCCGGGGCCGAAGTGCGGCGCCGTCGGATAGCTCGTGTATCGCGGCACCCTGAGATCGTATTTCCGGACCACGTCGTAACGCATGGCGGGCAAGCTAACCGCCCATCGGCGTTCCATCCTTGAGATAGGTCAAGCGCGTGCCCGATCCACGCCGGGCGGGCCTGTTGTCATTCCCGAGCCGGACCGGCTAAAGTTTTCGGTGCCTTCGCACCACAGGATGGTCACGCCATGAGAATCCTTCCCATCGTCATCCTCGCCGGTCTATTCGCGATCGCGTCCACGGACGACGGGGCGTGGGCCCAAGACTACCGCGGCGTCGATGTACACGTGACCAACCGGGGCATGGAGAGCGCCGCCCAAGTGCGGCTCTACGTTTACCAGTGCGAGCACTTCTCGGAACAGGTCCAGATCCCGGTGGGCGAGGAGGCCGACGTGCCCATCGCCACGTGCCCGGCCGTCGCGGACGAAATGGTCCTCGTAATCGTCGAGGGCTTCATCAAGCACGTCGACCGTATGACTGAGTTCATGGGAAGCCGGGCGTGTCCGCCGTCGGGTCCGATGGGGGGACCGGCACAGCTCAGCATCACGCTCCACGAAGTTTCCGGCCGCGATATTCGCGTGCGCTGCACCGAATAGCGCTTGGGCCGCGCGCTCCACACCGCGTTCGCGGGATTTCGGTTTCGTTGCAAACTTTCAATAAATTCGCGAAATTAAGGAGAATATTAAATAAAAAATAAAGTATTCGACGCGCTCCCTAAATAACACTATAATAAATTTGTGATGATGTCTCTTCTCGTTTGGCGCGAAGTATCGTCTGCGCGCGCGCCTGGGGCCGCGCTTCGGGGACGACGGTTCCCCGATTCGGGCGCGGCGCCGGGTGACGACGCCGGTTCGGCGGCGGTCGAGTTCGCCTTCGCGGCGCCGATCCTGTTCCTCATTGCCGCGGCCGCCATCGAGTTCGGGATGGCGATGCTGGTGACGACGCTCGTAGAAAGCGCCTTGCGCGACGCCGCTCGGTTCGGCGTGACGGGCCTCGAGGTCGCCGGCCAGACCCGCGTCGAAAGGATCGTCGAGGTGATCTCGGAGCGGACCTTCGGCCTGGTCGACATGGAGAATGCGGACATCCGGATTCTCGTCTATCCGGGGTTCGCGGACGTGGGCCTGGGAGAATCATTCGTCGACGGCAACGGAAACGGAGCCTTCGACGCGGGCGAGACGTTCACGGACGACAACGGAAACGGCGTCTGGGACGCCGACCTGGGCGTCGCCGGAGCCGGCGAAGGCGGCGACGTGGTGGCCTACCGATTCCGCTACGCCTGGCCGTTGTTGACGCCGTTGGGCGCGGGCGTGATCGGCGCCGACGGGCACCTCACCATCGAGGCGGCGCTCGCCGTCCGCAACGAGCCCTGGGGACAGGACGGGAGTCCATGAGCGTGACCCGATCGCGGCCCCGTTTGCGCGGTCTTCGCAGCCTCGCCGGCGATCGTCGAGGCGCCATCGCACTCGAGCTGGCCATGGCGCTTCCCGTCATTGCGCTCCTGGTGTTTTCGGGAATCGAGATCACCCGATTCCTTCTTCTCAACCAAAAGATCGAGCGCGCGTCGGCGACCATGGCAGACCTGGTTTCGCAGGCCGAGAACTTGAGCCAAAGCGCGCTCGGCGATCTGTTCGCCGCCGCCGCTCAGGTGGTGGCGCCGTACGATATCGCGTCGGACGGCCGCATCCTCGTCTCTTCGCTCATGGGCGGTGAGGGGGGCGCGACGGTGCTCTGGCAGCGCGGGTTCGGCGCGGCTTCCGGCGTCAGCACGGTCGGGACGGGAGGGGGGCCGGCGAGCCTGCCGGCAGGCTTCATTCTTCGCGCCGGCGAGGACGCCATCGTCGCCGAGGTGAGTTTCGACTACCGCCCCGCATTTTTCGACCGCGTCCTCCAACCGGGCGTGCTTCATGCATCCGCAATCCACCGGCCCCGGTTCGGCGCCCTCACCAGCC
>JAKZXM010000338.1:0-3699 GCA_047514975.1 Rhodospirillales bacterium | reverse complement strand
GCGGTGGACGCCGCCGCTCATCAGATCGTTCATCAGGTCGTAGCGCCCGGCGACGCTATCGAAGAGGCCGCGCACGAGCGCGGGCTTTTCCGCCGCCCGCACCCGCCGCGCGCCGAAGTCCGTCCACCCTAGTCCCGAATCGGCGCCCATGGCCGCCACGATAGCCCAGCCGCGCGCGGCGCGCCACGCGAGCCGGGCGCGGTAGGCGCGCGCGAGGAATCGTGGTACGTGCACGGCCGACGCCGAGATCGAAAGGCGTGAGACGATGCCGGAGCTTCCCGAGGTTGAGACGGTACGCCGCGGCCTCGAGGCGGCGCTCGCCGGGCGCGTCGTGGCCCGTGCGCGGCGCCGCCGCGCCGACCTGCGCCGGCCGATTCCGCGCGACCTCAACCGCCGGCTCCGAGGCCGCCGGCTGGACCGCATCGGCCGGCGCGGCAAGTATCTTCTGTTCCATTTCGAAGGCGGAACGGTTCTCGTCGCGCATCTCGGCATGTCGGGGCGGTTTCTCGTCCACGCGCCGCCCGTACCCGAGCCGGGACGGCACGATCATGTGATCATCGAGTGCGTCGACGGGGCGGTGCTCACCTTCAACGACGCGCGCCGCTTCGGCCTGATGGCGCTAGCGCGTGAGGACGCCCTGGCCGCGCATCCGCTGTTGCGCGACCTCGGGCCCGAGCCCCTGGACCGGGATTTCGACGGGGCCGCGCTTGGAGCGGCGCTGCGAGGCCGCCGGACGGCGATCAAGGCGGCGCTGCTGGACCAGCGGGTGATCGCCGGAATCGGCAACATTTATGCGTGCGAGGCGTTGTTCCGTGCCCGTCTCTCGCCGCGGCGCCTCGCCGATTCGGTCCGCGGGCTGCGCGCGGCGCGCCTGGCGGCGGCGATCCGTACGGTGCTGGAGGCGGCGATCGCCGCGGGGGGGTCGAGCCTGCGCGATTACGTGCAGGTCTCGGGCGAGCTCGGCTATTTCCAACACGCCTTCGCCGTCTATGGGCGCGACGGCGAGGCCTGCCCGGGGTGCGACTGCCAAGGCGTCGTGCGCCGCATCGTCCAGGGCGGCCGCTCGACGTTCTATTGCCCGCGGCTCCAACGCTGATGCGCCGCCGCTGATGGGAGAGCGGGGAATGGATGGGGTGCCGCGCCGGCTTCGGCGGCTTTGCCTCATCGGCGCGCTGTTCCTGGGCGGTCTCGGTCAAGTGTGGGGCGGCGAGGCGCAGCGGTTCGTGGCCGGCATCGACGATCTTCCGCTGGCGCCGGGCCTAGAGGAGGCGCCGGGTGCGGTGGTCTTTGACAAGCCCGACGGCCGTATCGTCGAGGCCGACGCCGGCGGCCGGGTGCCGGCCGCCGCGGTGCGCGCCTTCTATCGCGCGGTGCTGCCGGCGTTCGGGTGGACGCCGGCGGGCGAGCTTGGTTTCGTTCGCGGCGGCGAGGCGCTGCGCATCGAGATCGTCGAACGCGACGGCGCGCTCGCCGTGCATTTCTCGATTGCTCCGAGGATTCCTTAACCGCCGCGGTTGACGGCGGCCGCGACGCGGGGCTATAAGCCCGCGGTTCCCAAGTCAGGTGGTCCCGCGTGGCGCAACACAAATCAGCTATCAAGCGGATTCGCCGAAACCGGCGTCGCCAGCAGATTAACCGCGGCCACACGAGCCGCCTTCGCAGTTCGCTGCGCTCCGTCGAAGCGGCGATCGCGGCTGGCGATCCCGGGGCCGCGCGGGCGGCGCTGAAGGCCGCGCAGCCCAAGGTCATGCGCGGCGTCAGCCGCGGGGTCGTGCACCGCAATACGGCCGCCAGGCGCCTGTCTCGGCTCGCCGCCCGTGTCAAGGGTATGCCGCCCTAGGCGATGCCGCGCCCAACCGCGGGGCGACAAAATTTCGCGTACGCCCGAGACGCCTACATGTTGTGGCTGTGCCGGCGCCGGAACAGAATCGAACAAAGTTTTTCGCGCGTTCCTCTTTCGGTCCGCTTGCGCGGTGTCCGCGCGGTGAAGTACTGTTCGAACACTGTGAAGCCGCCGCGCCAAATAAAACACAATAATTAACCAAAACGCGCAAGGTTTTATCGATAAAGTAGCCTAATGGCTGACGCAGGCTGTTGAATGCGAAGTAGCGCCGGTGTGATTGGAGATTAAGCATAATAAGAATCGTTCCAGAAGGTAGATAGAGTATCCAATCTCTTCTTCTTTCTGCAGGAGGAAACCGATCGAGACGAACCAACCAATCTAGCGAAAACCCAGTTCTCCGTGGCGGGAGTTGGGTCCGGCCCGATCGTGAACGGGGGGTGTGTCATGGCTGAGAATTTGTCCGTCCACTCTGACGCCAATGCCTTGTGGGCCGAGATTCGCGGCAATCTGCGTACCGAGTTCGGCGACGCGGTCTACAACAGTTGGCTCAAGCCCTTGTCCCTCTCCGGCGTGGCCGAGGGCCGCGTCATGATCACGGTGCCTACGCGCTTCATGCGCGATTGGGTGCGGACGCATTATGCCGACCGCATCCGGACGCTGTGGATGGGGTACGATCCCGGCCTGCGGGTTATCGACATCGAGATCGGACCGTGCGGCCAGTCTTTGGTGGGCCGGGCTGAGCGTCCGGATCAGGTCCGCGAGAGCGCCGCTCCCGAGCGCATGGACGCCGCGGCGAACGAGGTCGGGGCGCCTTTGGACGCGCGCTTTACCTTCGACAACTTCGTTGTCGGCAAGCCCAACGAGCTGGCGTACGCGGCTGCGCGGCGGGCCGCGGATTCAGAATCGGTCCCGTTCAATCCATTGTTCATCTACGGCGGCGTCGGGCTCGGCAAGACCCACCTCATGCACGCGATTGCCTGGCACATCTCCGCGCGCTACCCCGAGCGCAAGGTGATCTACCTGTCGGCCGAGAAGTTCATGTACCAGTTCATCCGCGCCCTTCGCTACAAGGACGTGATGGCGTTCAAGCAGCTGTTTCGCTCGGCCGATGTCTTGATGATCGACGACGTTCAGTTCATCAGCGGCAAGGATTCGACCCAGGAGGAGTTCTTTCACACCTTCAACGCCCTGGTCGACCGCAACCGCCAGATCGTGATTTCGGGCGACCGCTCGCCGTCGGACCTCGATGGCATGGAGGAGCGCATGCGCTCGCGGCTGGGCTGGGGCCTGGTGGCCGACATCCATACCACCGATTACGAACTTCGCCTGGGCATCTTGCAGTCCAAGGCCGATCTCGTCGGCGCCAAGGGCATTCCCCAGCGCGTGTTGGAATTCCTCGCCCACCGCATAACCTCGAACGTGCGCGAGCTCGAACGCGCGCTCAACCGCGTCCTGGCCCACGCCAACCTGGTCGGCCGCGCGATCAGCCTGGAAATGGCCCAGGAGGTCCTGCGCGATCTGTTGCGGGCCAACGATCGGCGCGTCACCATCGAGGACATCCAAAAACGGGTTGCCGCGCACTTCAATATCCGCTTCGCCGATATGCACTCGGCGCGGCGCGCCCGTGCCGTCGCCAGGCCACGGCAAGTGGCGATGTACCTGGCCAAGCAATTGACTTCGCGCTCGCTGCCGGAGATCGGCCGCAAGTTCGGCGGGCGCGACCACACGACCGTGATGCACGCGGTCAAGAGGATCGAGGAGCTGTCCCAAGAGGACAAAAGCCTGGCCGAGGATGTCGAGCTCCTCCGGCGCATGCTCGAGGGGTGAGGCCGTCCCGGTCCGGCGCGGTTCATGGC
>JAKZXM010000337.1:0-6257 GCA_047514975.1 Rhodospirillales bacterium | reverse complement strand
GTCGAGAAGTGCGAAGTTTTTGAGCAAAATCTCGGTCATGTCTTCCCTCTCGCCCGCCCCGGAAGCCGTGGGTCCCCGGCGAACGTTAGATCAATCCCGGCACCTGTCAATCGGCGCCCGCGGCGCCAAGCTCGATCGCTTCGAGCACGCCCCGGACGAAGCCGAGGGCCCAGCCCGCCTGGCTTTTGGGGTCGGGGACGTGCTCGAAAGGCTCGATGGTGACGTGGCGGTCGTAGCCGCCCCGGACCAGGCTCGCGATCACGTCGGCGAACGTGTCCTCGCCCTGGCCCGGCGCCAGCTTGTTGCGGTCGTTCAGGTGGATGTGGCGCACCAGCCCCGTCGGCAGCCACTGATCCAGCAGCTCGGGCACGGACTGGCGCTCCTCGTTGCGCGCAGCCAGCGTGTCCACCATGGTGAAGAGCCGGGGGTTGGCGATGGCGCGGACGATGTCGGCCGCCTCGGCAACCGAGTTGATGAAGAAGTTGTCGGTGAAAAGCGGTGGCAGGTTCACCGCCAGGGGCTCGATAAAATAATCGATGCCCGCGGCCTCGGCCGCGGGCGCGATGGCGCGGAAGGATTCGATCCCGCGCGCCCGCCCGGCGTCGTCCGCGGGGCTCGCGATCTTCCGCTGCGGGGCCGAGCCGTGGACGATGTAGCGCCCGCCGAGATCGGCCAAGAGCTCGATCATGCGCTTGGCGAAATCCACGGTGCGGGCGCGAACGGCGCCGTCGGGGTCCGTGATCGAAAGCCCGGGCGGGTGGTAGAGAAGGAAGTTGAACCCGAAGATGGCGATCCCGGCGTCCTCGGCCGAGCGGCGCAATTCGGCGCGCGCGCGTTTCGGCATGCGCTCGGGCGCGTCCGAGAGGGTGAACGGCGCCACCTCGATCCCGTCGTAGCCGACAGAGGCCAGGTACGCGCACTGTTCGGCGAACAGCATCTCCTTGACGACGATGTTGGCGAGCGCGAACTGCACGGCCCCCGCCCCTCAGCCCTGGCGGCCCGCGTCCACCGCCAGATACTCGCCGGTGATGGCGGACGCAGCTTCGCTCGCGAGAAAAAGCGCGGCGTCGGCGATGTGGCCCGCCATGAGCCGCAAGCCCAGCGCCGTCTTGGACGTGTAATCCTCGTCGAACGCGGCGAAGGGCTCGCGGCCCGCGGCCTTCTCGCTTTCGCGCACGCCGACGCGCGCCATCAGCCCTTCGGTCGCCACCGCGCCGGGGCAGATGGCGTTGACCCGGACGCCTTGCCGCCCTACCTGGCCGGCGATCGAGCGGGTGAGCCCGACGACGGCGAACTTGCTCGCCGAGTAGATGGGCTGGTTGGGATCGGGGCGCAGATACTGCCCCGACGACATGTTGATGATGACGCCGCGCGTGCGCGCCAGCAGTGGAAGTGCGTGCTTGATGCAGGCCATGACGCCGCGCACGTTGACGGCGAAAACCTGGTCCCAGACGCCCAGGTCGGTGTCCTCGGCCCGGCTCCAGCGCGGAACGATGCCGGCGTTGTTGACCAGGATGTCGAGGCGGCCGAAGGCGTCTTCGCAAGCGCCGACCATGGCCCGCACCTGGTCCTCTTGGGTGACGTCGACGATCGAGGCCAATCCGCCCACCTCGGCCGCAACCGCCGCACCGCCCGTCTCGTCGGTGTCCGCGACGACGACCTTGCAGCCATGGTTCGCGTAAAGTCGGGCTATGGCGGCGCCGATGCCCGAAGCCGCGCCGGTGACGATCGCGACCTTTCCTTGAAGCGTCTCGCCCATGATCGAATTCCCGCGATTGGTTGTCGAGGAGAGGCCCCGGAACGAGCCCGCCGCGGGCGCAGGATGGCGCAGGCGCGCCGCACCCGTCAATGATCCGGTCTGGCCGGTTGGGAGGGGGCGGGAAGGATGCTAGAGAGGGAACGCAAGCGGGGGGATAAGGAGCGCGCCATGGCCCGGGTACGAGATGTGACGTTGGACGAAGTGCCGGACGACTTGCGGGCGCTTTATGCGCGATTCAGCGGCGAGCTTGGGCCGTTTAGAAACCAGGTCGCGGTCATGGCGCAGCGCCCGCCCGCGCTCCGCCACGTGATGGGGCTGCTGGCCGAGCTTGCCGACGAAGCCCGGATCCCGAAACGCATCCTCGAGGTCGCGCTGGTGGCGGTCTCGAAGCTGAATGAATGCCGCTACTGCGTCGCCCACCACACCCCGAGGCTGGCCGAGACCGGGCTTCTGCCCGAGACCACTACCGCGATCCTCGACGACGACTGTCCCGGCCTGGACGCGACCGAGCGCCTGGTCCGCGACTACGCCGTCCAGGTGACGACGCGCGCAGGCCGGCTCGACGATAAGCTGTTCGCCGCCCTGAGAGGCCGCTTCGACGAGGCCGAGATGGTGGAGCTGACCCTCAGGATCGCGCTTTGCTCGTTCTTCCAACCGCTTCAACGACGCGCTTCGGATCGAGATCGAGGACGACGCGATGGTGGCCCTGCTGGCGTCGGGGGTGGACGCGGACACCCTGCCCGCGGCCGGAGCCGCGGAGTAGGAAGCCCGGCGCACCACCGGCGAAGGTCTCGGGAATTGGCGCAAAGGGTGCCGGGCGTGTAGAACCGGGCGCGAAGCATCGCAAGCGAGCGAGGGAGCGCGGGCAATGGATTTCAAAGACCGGATCGTCCTGGTGACCGGCGCCACCGCGGGCATCGGCGCCGCCACCGCGCGTGCCTTCGCGGAAGCCGGAGCGCGCCTTGCGATCACAGGGAGAAACGCCGAGCGCGGGGCCGCAGTCGCGGCCGAGGTGGAACGATTGAGCGGCACCGAAGCCTGGTTCGTCGCCGGCGATCTCGCGGATTCGGGCTTCTGCGCCGGCCTGGTGGACGAAGTGGTGGCGCGGTTCGGGCGCCTCGACGTCTTGGTGAACAACGCCGGCGCCAAGGACCGCAAGGGGGTGCTCGAGACCACGGACGAACACTGGGCCCACGTGATGGCGGTCAATCTGAACGCGGTCTTCTATCTCAGCCGCGCCGCCGCAACCGTGATGAAGTCGCAAGGGAGCGGCGCGATCGTCAACAACGCCTCCGAGCTTGGCATCCACGCCGAGCCCGGCAAGTTCACCTACTGCGTGGCCAAGGCCGGCGTGATCCACATGACCCGCGCCATGGCGCTCGATCTGGGCGCCGACGGGGTTCGGGTGAACGCGGTGGCGCCGGGCGACATCCGCACCGAGATGATGGATTCCAAGGTCCGCGAGGGCGGCATGGCGGTCGAAGAAGGCGTCGCCCTGATCGGCCGCCGCGCGCCGATCGGCCGGGTCGCGGAGCCTGAGGAGGTGGCCGCCGCGATCCTGTTCCTGGCGTCCGACGCGGCCTCGTATATCACCGGGGCGACGCTGGCGGTGGACGGCGGCACGACGGCGACCGGTCCGCCCGACATCGACTTCACAGCGCACCGGGCCGGGGCCTGAGGTCCCGGGCCGGGGTTCACGTCGCAGCCGGAGCCAAGCCGGTCCGCGCCCGGGCGGCGCCGAAGGCACCCGCCACGCGTCATCGCGGTCTCCGCCTCAAGCCCAGGGACCGGGCTCGACGACACGCTCGCCTTGCTCCCGCTCAGCGCACCTCGGCCGCGAGCTTGGCCGCCCTGGCATCGGCGCCGGACGGCAGCGGCGCCGCGGCGTCGTCGAGCCAGGCGGCGATGTCGGCCCACACGGTTTCGGCTTGGAGATCGCGGAGCAGCATGTGCCAGCCCGCATCGTAGAACGCGAGGCGGCGCTGATCCCCCTCGGTCGGCGCCAGCCGGCGCACCATCTCGCGGAAGGGCTTCTCGGGGATCACCTCGTCGTTGGCGCCCAGGAGGATCAGCGCCGGGCCCGGAAGTTCGGCCGAAGACGCGAGGGCTGAGTCCATGAGATCGACCAGGCCCCAGATCGCGTCGATCCGGGTCCGCTTGATTACCAGCGGATCGCGCCCCAAGGCCTTCAGCATGTCGGTGTTGTCCGACGCCCGGATGTTGAGCCCCTGGGCCGTGAGCTTGAACCACGGCACCGTGTGGGCGGCGATCCAGAGCGCGGCCCGCTGGTGGACCGGCATGGTTGCCCGCCCCCAGACCGCGGGCGCCGACAGGACCACGCCGGCGGCCGGCGGCGCATCCGCAGACGCCATCGCCACCATGATCACCGACGCGCCCATGCTGGCGCCGATCAGGTACAAGGGCCGGTCCGGATGGCGGGCGCGGACGGCGCCGGCGACCGCCTTCAGATCGTCCGCGAGCGCCTCGGTCCCGGGCCAGAGCCCGGGCGTGCCGGCGCCCCCGAAGCCGCGCTGGTCGTACGCGTAGACCGCGTAGCCCCGGTCCCCCAGGTAGCGGCCGGCGCCTTGGAAGAAGTTGGAGTAGTCGTTGAAGCCGTGCAGCGCGATCACGGCCGCCTTCACCGGCCCCGCGTCCGGCAGCCAGCGCCGGACGGGCGCCGCCATGCCGTCGGCGGCGACGAAGCTCTGGGGCCCGAGCGCCGGCTTCGCCAGCGGCGGTCCCGGCGGCTCGATCCGGGGCGCACACGCGCCCGCGGCACAGGCAAGCACCAGCGCGGCCATGCGCCCGGCGGCGCTCAGACATCCGGCCCCCGCGGTGCGCGGCGCCGGCGATCGAAGCTCGGCATGGAAGATTGCGGTCATGGCGCCAAGGCCAACGCGAGCGTTGATTGTGGAAGATCATTCGGTATCATCCGCCCGTCGTTCCGGTCAACGCCGCTCGGGCGAATCATGGACCCAGAGGAAACCATCCGCACGGATTCCCGCACCGTCCGTTGCGACGGCGGCGGCGAGCCGGACGGCCATCCGGCCGTTTACTTGAAGATCGGCGACGAAGGCGCGATCGTCTGCCCCTACTGCAGCCGCCGCTACATTCTCGACAAGGACGCCGATCAGGCGGTAAGCCACTGAACGCCGACAAGCCCCGTCACGTCTACCTGATCGACGGATCGGGGTTCATCTTCCGCGCCTTCCACGCGCTGCCGCCGATGACGCGTCCCGACGGGACGCCGGTCAACGCCGTCTACGGCTTCACGTCGATGCTGATGAAGCTCCTCGACGACACCGACGCCGATCACATCGCCGTGGTCTTCGATCACGCGAGGCGCACCTTCCGCAACGACATCTACCCGGACTACAAGGCCAACCGCCCCGACCCGCCGGACGAGCTGATCCCCCAGTTCGCGCTCGTCCGCGATGCGGTCCGCGCGTTGAACGTCGCCGCGGTCGACGCCGAGGGGTATGAGGCGGACGATCTGATCGCCACCTACGCGCGCCTGGCCCGCGCCGCGGGCGCGACCGTGACGATCGTGTCATCGGACAAGGACCTGATGCAGCTCGTCACCGAAGGCGTGGTCATGTACGACGCCATGCGCGGGCGCGTGATCGGGCCTGCCGAGGTTCGCGAGAAGTTCGGCGTCGGTCCCGACAAGGTGGTGGACGTTCAAGCCTTGGCTGGCGATTCCACGGACAACGTCCCCGGCGTGCCCGGCATCGGGGTGAAGACCGCGGCCCTGCTGATCGAGGAATACGGGGATCTCGATACGCTTCTCGCGCGCGCTTCCGAGATCAAGCAGCCCAAGCGCCGCGCCTCGCTGCTCGACGAGGCCGAGTTGGCGCGGGTCTCGCGCGAGCTCGTCCGTCTCAAGGACGACGTGCCCATCGACACGCCGCTCGCCGCCTTCGCGGTCAAGGACCCGGCGCCCGATGCGCTGCTCGGGTTCCTGAACGAGCATGGCTTCAAGTCTTTGCTGGCCCGGGTCGAAAGCCGCCTGCGGGCGCACGCCGCGCCGGGGTCCGCGCCCGCGCCCGCGCCCGCGCCCGAGAACGGCTCCGAGAACGGCTACGAGCTGGTAACGACGACCGACGCGCTGGCCGCCTGGGCCGACGCCGCGCGCGCCGCGGGCCTGGTCGCGGTGGACACCGAGACCACGTCGCTCGACGCCATGCGTGCCGAGCTGGTGGGGGTGTCGCTGGCGCTGGACGGGGGGCGCGCGTGCTATATCCCGCTCGCCCACAAGGGGCCGGCGGGCCAGGGCGCGCTCGAGCTTTCAGGCCCGGCGTCGGAGCCCGCCGAGGCCCGCCAGATCCCGCTCGCCGACGCGCTTGCGATCCTCAAGCCGGTGCTCGAGGATCCGGCCGTCCTCAAGGTGGGCCAGAACATCAAGTACGACATGCACGTGTTTGCCCGCCACGGCGTGCGCCCGACGCCCGTGGATGACACCATGGTGCTGTCCTTCGTCCTCGAGGGCGGCCTGCAC
>JAKZXM010000336.1:0-2878 GCA_047514975.1 Rhodospirillales bacterium | reverse complement strand
TGACCCCGGCAAAGCCGAAGACCACGCCGAACAGGCGGCCCATCGTCAACCGCTCGTCGGCGACGAAGACGTGGGCGAGGGCCAGGGTGCTCAACGGCAGCGAGGCGACCAGGATTCCGGCGAGCGCGGTGTCGACGAACTGTTGCGCCCAGCTCAGAAGCGCGATCGGAAGAACCAAGAGGAAGATTGCCATGGCGCCGGCCGACGTCCATTGCCCGCGCCGCGCCGGCAAGCGGTAGCCGCGAAACGAAATGTATGCGAACAGCGCCAGCGCCCCGATCACGAGCCGACCCGCCGCCAGGGTGAGCGGCGGGACGCTGGCGACCGCGATCTTCGTGAACATGAAGGTCGATCCCCAGGCGAGGGCGATGAGGACCAGCAGCAGGACGCCGCGGCCTAGGCCGGATTTTGCGTGGGACTCGGTTTCCAAGGCCGGCGCGAACCTTCGTGATGCAACGGGGAACGGTTCCGCCGCGAAAAGACGATCACACGTGTCATCCTACTGTGATAGTGGGTACTAGACGTCGTAGAAATCGCGAAACCACTCGACGAAGCGGGGGACGCCCTCGTCGATGGCGGTCTTGGGCCGAAACCCGAAATCCCTCTCGCTTTCGGTGATGTCGGCATAGGTCTCGCGCACGTCGCCGGGCTGCATGGGCAGCTTTTCAAGCTTGGCCTTGCGCCCGAGCGCGTCCTCGAGGATCGCGATGAACCGCGTCAGGGGCTCGGAGCGATGGTTGCCCAAGTTGTAAAGCCGGAAGGGAGGAACGCCGGCTTCGCGGGCCGGTGGCCGCGCGAGGCTGGCAAGCACGCCTTCGGTCACATCGTCGATGTACGTGAAATCGCGCCGCATGTCGCCGTGGTTGAACACCGGGACCGGTTCTCCGGCGACGATCTTGCGCGCAAACAGGAACGCCGCCATGTCCGGACGCCCCCACGGACCGTACACGGTGAAGAACCGGAGCCCCGATTGCGGCAAACCGTGGAGGTAGCTGTAGGCGCGGCTGATCAGCTCGGCCGACTTCTTTGTCGCGGCGTAGAGCGAGAGCGGGTTGTCGACGGAATCGGTAACGGAAAACGGCAACTTTTCATTGCCCCCGTAGACGGAAGACGACGACGCGAAGACCAGATGCTCGAACCTCGGGAGCTTCCGCAAAGCCTCGAGGACGACCACGTGTCCCTCGACGTTCGCCTTGATGTAGGCGTGCGGGTTCTCGAGCGAGTAGCGGACGCCGGCCTGTGCGGCGAGATGCACCGCGTGCGTGATGTCGGAACGCTCGGCGACGAGCGCGCCCATGGCGGCGACGTCGGTGATGTCGATGCGCTTGAATTCGAAACCCGCTTGGCCTTCGAGGAGGCTGAGGCGCGCCTCCTTCAAGGAGACGTCGTAATAGGGGTCCAGATTGTCGAGGCCGACCACGGTTTCCCCCCGCTCGAGCAACGCGCGAGCGACGTGGAAGCCGATGAAACCGGCGGCCCCGGTTAAGAGGAAGGTCATTGAATGTGGGTCCCGACAGTCAGTCTTCGCCCCGTATAGCGGTTGGCGGCGCGGAAATCATCCCTTTGCGCCTAAGTTCCCATGCGCGTTCGCGCACCCACGCGGCGCCCGAACGCCAAGTCCGGATCGAGACGGCGGGCCGCTATTCGGCCCAGGCGATTCGCAGAATGTTCGTCGCGCCCGGCGTTCCGAAGGGAACGCCGGCGGTCACCACGATGCGGTCTCCGCGTTCCGCGAGCCCTTCTTGGATCGCGATCGACACCGCCTTCTCCACCATGTCGCCGAAGCTCGTCAGGTCCTCGGTCTCGACGCAGTCGACACCCCAAACCAGCGTCAGTCGCCGGGCCGTGGATTCGCGCGGGGTCAAACCCAGTATGGGGACGCGCGGTCGCTCGCGGGCCGCGCGCAGCGTGGTCGAGCCGGTCGACGTGAACGTGACGATCGCCGCCGCCGAGATCGTCTGCGCCACCTGCCGGGCCGCGCGCGTGATCGCATCGGCCGACGTCGCCTCGGGCTGGTAGCGTTCGGCCTCGAGGATCGTCCTGTAGAGCGGGTCGCGCTCCACCCGATGGATGATGCGATCCATCATGTTGACCGATTCGACCGGGTATTCGCCGGCGGCCGTCTCGCCCGACAGCATGACCGCGTCGGCGCCGTCGTAGACCGCGGTCGCGACGTCGGACGCCTCGGCCCGCGTCGGGGTGGGCGCGTGGATCATCGATTCCAGCATCTGGGTCGCCACGACGACCGGCTTGCCGGCGTGGCGGCAGGCGCGAATGATCCGCTTCTGCAGGCCCGGCACGTCCTCTGGCGGCAGCTCCACGCCCAGGTCGCCACGCGCCACCATGACCGCGTCGGCGAGGTCGACGATCTCTTCTAAGCGGTCGATCGCCGCGGGTTTCTCGAGCTTCACCAGCACGCCCGCTTCCTGGCCGATCAGCTTTCGCGCCTCGGCCACGTCGTCCGGCTTCTGGACAAATGAAAGCGCGACCCAGTCGACCCCGAGCTGAAGGGCGTAGCTCAGGTCGCGGCGGTCCTTTTCGGTCAGCGACGACAGCCCGAGGATGGCGCTGGGCACATTTACGCCCTTGTGGTCCGAGAGCATGCCGCCCATCACGACTTTCATGTCGGCGGAAGCCGGGTCGCATCGGTCCACCCTGAGGCGGACTTTTCCGTCGTCCAGCAGCACCTCCATGCCGGGTTTCAGTACCGAGAAGATTTCGGGATGCGGCAGCGCCACCCGCCGTCGGTCACCGAGCTCGGGGTCGAGATCGAGGCGAAACGCGTCGCCGATGCGAAGCTCGACACGTCCGCCCGCGATATCCCCGATCCGGAGCTTGGGTCCCTGAAGGTCCGCCATGACGCCGATGGGACGGCCGC
>JAKZXM010000335.1:0-5983 GCA_047514975.1 Rhodospirillales bacterium | reverse complement strand
ACAGATTCGCCCGCTCGTCCTCGGAGAAATCGGCAACGATCTCTTTGTAGGCGTCCCAAAGCGTATCGTACGTACTCATGAGCTTGTCGACGGGAAAATTGCTCGCGAACATGCAGCGATCGACGCCGAAGATTCCGATGGTCTCCAGGATGAAGGGGCGAATGCTATCCACGGTCCAGTCGCGATCGAACATGCCAAGAGCAGAAATCTTGACCGTCAGGTTCGACGCCGGCGACAGGGCCAACATCGCGCGGCGCCAGCCGGCGACATAGTCGGCATCGCGGCGGCGCGGCATGCCGGCGTGATTGAGGATCGCCGGAACGTTCGGGAAATCGGCGAGAAGCCGCGCGGCTTGCTCCATCTGCTGCCACCACAGCTGGAGATCGAAGCTCAGTCCGAACCTTTCCAGCGACGCGTAGCCCGCGCGCCACGCCGCGTCGTCCATCAGGCCGCCGTCCGTGACGAAGCAAAAGCGCGGATCGTCGGGGTCATGATTCAGCATCTGGCGGATGCCGCGCACGTTCGCGTACTCGCAGTGTCGGGCGAGCACGTCCTCGACATCGGATGCGGCGAGATCGGCGTGCGCGACGATGCCGTGCGGAAAGCCTCGCGAGTCCGGACGATCGGCGATCTCTTGCAGCCACGCGGTTTCGGCCACCGCGTCCTCGGGGTGCGCGCCGGCCTCGAGATGCACCGATTTGACGAGCGCCTGGTCCTTCGCGTCCTCGAACAGATCCGCGATCAGATAGTCTTTGCGGATCTCCGCGTAATCACCCATCGGGTGATCGATGGGATCGACCAGCCAGGGATGGCGCACCCGATCGAGCGCGAGGTCCCACAGGTGGTGGTGGGCATCGACGATCTGCATCGAAATGCTTACATCACCGCGCCGATTTGCCAGGGCACGAACTCGTCGTCGCCGAAGCCCAGCGCCTCGCTCTTGGTCTGGGCGCCCGAAGCAGTCTTGAGGATCGTCTCGAAGATGCGCTGGCCCATCTCGGCCACCGTCGCCTCGCCGTCGATGACCATGCCGCAATTGATGTCCATGTCCTCGGTCATCGCCGAATAGACGGCGCTGTTGGTCGCGAGCTTGAGGCTGGGGACCGGCTTG
Source organism: Rhodospirillales bacterium (assembly GCA_047514975.1). Taxonomy (GTDB): domain Bacteria; phylum Pseudomonadota; class Alphaproteobacteria; order Rhodospirillales; family JASLLV01; genus JASLLV01. The sequence goes on along the minus strand of JAKZXM010000335.1, from coordinate 4,872 downwards.
CAGCCGAACACCGAGCCGCGCCCGGTTGTGAAGCAGACCATGTTGGCGCCGCCGGCGACCATGCCGGTCACCGAAACCGGATCGTAGCCCGGCGTGTTCATGAACACGAAGCCCTTGGCGGTGACCGGCTCGGCGTAATCGTATACGTCGACGAGGTTGGTGGTGCCGCCCTTGGCCGCGGCGCCTAAGGATTTCTCGAGAATCGTCGTTAGTCCGCCGTCCTTGTTGCCGGGCGAGGGATTGTTGTTCATCTCACCGCCGCTGCGCGCGGTGTAGTCCTCCCACCAGGTGATGAATCGGGCGAGCTTTTGGCCGACCTCGGGGCTCACGGCGCGGCGGGTCAGCAGGTGTTCGGCGCCATAGATCTCGGGCGTCTCTCCGAGGATCGCGGTACCGCCGTGGCGCACCAGGATATCCGCCGCCGCGCCCAACGAGGGATTGGCCGAGATCCCCGAGTAGCCGTCCGAACCGCCGCATTCGAGACCGAGCACCAGGTGGCTGGCGGGCACCAGTTGGCGCTGCACGTCGTTGACCGTGGGCAGCATGTCGCGGACGAAGTCGGCGCCTTGGCGCACCGTCGCCGCGGTCCCTCCCGCACCCTGAATGGTCATCGCCTGCAATGTATCGCCCGGCGCCATGTCGTAGCGGTCCAAGATGGCGCTCACCTGATTGACTTCGCAGCCGAGCCCGAGCATCAGGACGCCGCCGAAATTGGGGTGCCGGGCATAGCCGTGGATGGTGCGGGCGAGCGCATCGTAGCCCTCGCTCCCGGCGCCGGCCATACCGCAGCCGGTGCCGTGGCACAGCGCCACGACGCCGTCGATGTTGGGAAAGCCCTCGAGCGCCGGGCCGCGAAACTGCTCGGCGATATAGCGCGCGACCGTGGCCGAGCAGTTGACGGTGGTGATGATGCCGATGTAGTTGCGGGTGGCCACCCGCCCGTCGGCGCGCACGATGCCGGCAAAGCTAGCCCGGTGCGGCTCGGGCACGTACGCGGTGGCGACGGCATCGACGCCGATCTCGTGATCGCGGGCGAAGTCCTTCACCTCGACGTTGTGCGTGTGCACATGCTCGCCCGGCGCAATGGCCTGCGTCGCGAAGCCGATGATTTGGTCGAACTTGCGCACCCGCTCGCCGTCGGCGATGGCGGAAGCAGCCATCTTGTGTCCGGCCGGGATCGGCGCCGCGCACGATAACGACTCGGCCGCGATGTTTACGCCGGCCAACAGATCGACGCGGGCGACGACGACGTTGTCGGCCTCGTGCAGACGGATCGTCAAGGGCGGTGGCATCGGGCATCCTCCAGTCACGTGCGAGATCGCGATTATCGGGGCTCGCAAGCGGAACGGCAAGCGCAGACCGTCTTTACCTCCTTCGCTCGCCATTTCGCCGCTGACCGGCAATCCGAGAAGGGCGCCTGCCTTAAGCAGAGTCATGTCGAAGCTGTAGATCGCCTCGGCGCGACGGTTACTAGCGATGGCAAGATTGCAGCGCATCCCCGGCCCGCAGGCCGGTTTCGTGATTGTGGAGGTACGCTTTGGCAAGAGTAAAGTCGTCCGCGTTCGGCAAAAAGACGACGAAGGACTCCGCCACCATGGTCTCGAACTGGGCGTCGGCGTCCTCCGCAACCTGTCTCTCAAGGCCGCCCATGCGGACCTCACGCGCAAGTAGTGAGGAGAATTCGACCCGCGTCCAATGGCTGATGCTCAGTTCTCCCTCCGGCAGCCCAGCCACGAACCGCTCGACCCTGGAGCTAGCCGACTCCTCTAAGATTAGAGGAGCGAGAAAACTGGTGTCGAAATAAAACGTCAAAGTCCCTCGTCGCGGGCCTCGCGCAGCAACACAGCGCTTGGTCGGCGCCAGCTCGGCATTCTTGCCCGGAACTCGGCCAGCCCTCGCAGGGAGCGCTTCGGGGCGGCGACCGATAACATGTGGGCCACCGGGCGGCCGTAACGGGTGATGACCACCTCTTCTCCGGCCTCCACTTTGTCCAACAGTTCGCTCAAACGCACCTTTGCCTGTGCAACATTGACCGTGACCATACCGTCCTCACTATGGTGCCCTGGCTACCGACGCGAATCACGCCCCGGTGCGGGGTCGCGTGTTCTCGAGCTCTTCGAGGGTGCGCGGCCAGTCCTTTCTCAGGAGGCGCGAGAGGGTGCGGTCGGCCAGGAGCTTGCCGCCGGTCTGGCAGCGCGCGCAGTAGTTGGTCTCATGCGCCCCGTGGACGATGCGCTGTACCGGCGCGCCGCAGTCCGAGCACGGCTTGCCGAAGCGGCCGTGCACCGCCATGTCGTCGCGAAACGCGGTGACCTTCTCGGGGAAGTTCTCGCCGGCCTCGGTGCGCAATCGCTCGGTCCATTCGGCCAAGGTCTCGCGCGCCGCGTCGTAAAGTCGGGCGATCTCGTCAGCCGCCATGTTCCGGGTCAGCTTGACCGGCGAGAGGCGGGCGCGGTGAAGGATCTCGTCGGAGTAGGCGTTGCCGATACCGCTGAAGAGGTGGGGGTCGGTGAGCGCCCGCTTGAGCGTGTGGTTGCGCCTGGCGAGGACCGCTCCGAAGGCCTCGAGGTCGACCTCGAGTACTTCCGCGCCGCCCGGATCGAGGGCGGCAAGCCCGGCCTCGCCGGCGACGACGTGGAGCGAGGCGCGGCGCTTCGAACCTGCTTCGGTGAGCGTAAGGGTGCCGGCGGAGAAGTCGAACGCGGCCAGGCCGCGCCGCTTGGCCAAGGCGGCGCCGGGCGCCTTCCAGTGGAGGCGGCCGGCGATCATCAAGTGGACGACGAGGTGGAGGTCGCCGTCCAATCCAATGGCGATCCGTTTGCCCAATCGTCTGAGCCCGCGGACGCGACGCCCTGACGCCACGCTCAGCGGCGGGTCCACCGTGCGCACGAGGAAGGGATTGCCGATACGGACGCCGTTCAGCGGCTGGCCGAGGATGCGAGGTTCCAGGCAGGCGATGTAGACGGCGACGTCGGGAAGCTCGGGCATGCACGCTAACGAAACGCCGGTTCGTCGAAGCTCCGAAGTTTGCGCGAGTGCAGCGCCTGGCGCGTCACATCGCCGCGCATGGCGTTTAGGGCCTCGAGCCCGATCTTGAGGTGCTGACTTACCCGCTCGCGGTAGAACGCGTTGGCCATCCCCGGCAGTTTTATCTCGCCGTGCAGCGGCTTGTCCGAGACACACAGGAGCGTGCCATAGGGGACTCTCAGGCGGAAGCCGTTCGCGGCGATGGTCGCCGATTCCATGTCGATCGCGATGGCCCGCGATTGGTTGAAGAAAGTGGCGAGCTCGTCGTAGCGCAGCTCCCAGTCGCGGTCGTCGGTCGTCACCACGGTGCCGGTGCGCAGCCGCTGCTTCATCTCGGCGCCTTCGAGGTCGGTGACGCGGGCCACCGCATCGCTCAACGCAACCTGAACCTCGGCGATGGCGGGGATCGGTATTTCGGGCGGCAGGTCGTTGTCCAAGACGTGATCGAGGCGCGCGTACGCGTGGGCCAGAACGTAATCGCCCAGACGCTGGGTGCGGCGCAGTCCGCCGCAATGGCCGATCATCAGCCAGCAATGGGGGCGCAGGACCGCGACGTGATCGGTGATGGTCTTGGCGTTCGAGGGACCGATGCCGATGTTGACCAGCGTCACGCCCATATGATGGTCCTTGACCAGGTGATAGGCGGGCATCTGCGGCAGCTTCTCCGCCGGCGCGCCTTGGGACGGCCGGTCGGTGACGCGAGGGTTTGTGCGCACCGCGTTGCCGGGTTCGACGAACGCGCGGAAGCTATCGCCCGAGGTCACCTCCTCGCGGCCATGCTCGACAAACTCATCGACATAGCGCTGATAGTTGGTGAACAGGACGAAACGTTGGAAGTGCTCGGGCGCGGTGCCGGTGTAATGACGCAAGCGCGAGAGCGAGTAATCCACCCGCTCGGCGGGGAAGAGCGAAAGCGGATTGGCCCCGCCGCGCGCGTTGCGCCCGGCGCCGTTTGCGATGCGGTCGTCGATCTCGGAGAGGTCGGGCAGGTGGAAGGCCTCGGCGAGCCGCGCCAGCCCCTCGGCGTCGAGATCGGCGGTCAGTTCCTCGAGGGCGAAGGTGAAGGGAATCTGGCGATTGGAGATGCCGACCGAGACCGGTACGCCGTGGTTTTCGATCAGAAGGCTGATCTGCTCTTTGTAATAGCTGTGGAACAGGTCGGGGTCGGTCAGCGTCGTGCCGTAAACGCCGGGCTCGGCCACGGCGCCGTACGAGAGGCGCCCGCGGGCGCCCTCCGCGGGGACGGAAGATACTTCGAGCCGGAGGTAGGGATAGCATGCGTCGACCTTGGGCATGTCCCGCCGCCCGCCGACGAAGCGGTCGAAATGCTCCTTCAACAGGGCGCGTCCCTCGGCATAGATTTCGGTGATTCGCTGAACCGCTGCGTCGGGATCGTCGAACGGACGCAGATCCCTCGGCTCGCGTTCCGGATCAAGATTCATGTGCGGACGACAATCGTTCGACGCAATACCGAGGCCCACTCGGCGACCGTGAAGCGATGCTACGGGCCGGCAAAAGGCAGTGTCAATGGCGCCCGGCGCACCGAGCACCATGGCGCCGACCCCGAGGTCACAGTAAGGTAGCGCGCGCGGTGACGCTCGTGGACCGGCCGTGTGGGCCCACGACCGGCTAGAAACACAAGCCTGGAAAATAGGGATTTATACGCTTAACTAGCCGCTGCCACCGTTCGCTTCCGCGCAATGCGGAGATTCGGGTCGGGCTTTTTCACGGCGGAGAACACGGCGCGGGCAATCTTCTCAGGCGACGCGCCCAGCTTCGGGATCGGTTTCGATGGCCGGCCCCTGCCGCGCTTGGGCTTCTCGGTCATGGCATTCTCCCTTGATG
>JAKZXM010000334.1:0-14733 GCA_047514975.1 Rhodospirillales bacterium | reverse complement strand
GAATGGTCGCGCCCGCCTGATGCAAGACCCCGAGCGCCACCGGAACGGCGAGTACCAGGGTCGAGATCCCCAGCGCGGCCTGAACCGCCGCCGTCGCCGCAAGGAAGCCCGCCGCCACCCGGGCGCGCGGCGGCGCCGACGAGACGCGCACCCGCCAAAACAGGAGGACCGCGCCGAGGGTGACGATCGAGCCCAACACCCGGTGGTCGAACTGGACGGTGGCCAGATTCTCGAACAGATTCAAATAAATCGGCCGCATCTCCAAAAGGTCCTCGGGCACCAGCCGGCCGTCCATCAGGGGGAAGGTGTTGAAGACGAACCCGGCATCGAGACCGGCGACGAGCCCGCCGGACAGGGCGGTCACGAAGGCGAGCGCCGCCAGAAGGCCCGCCGATCGCCGGAAACCTGGGTCTTCGAGGCCTGGCGGGTTTCGGCTCGCCGGTCGCGCCGTCTCGAAAAACAACCAGACGGTGTATCCGAATAGCGCCAGCGCAAGGCCAAGGTGCGCCGTCAACCGGTAGTGGCTGACGTCCGGCCTGTCCACCAGGCCGCTTTGGACCATGAGCCAACCGAGTCCGCCCTGCAGGGCGCCGAGGACGAACAGGACCACGAGCCTCGCGCCGGTCGAGCGGTCGACCCAGCGGCGGGCGAGGAAAAATATGCAGGGCGCGGCGAAGACGATCGCGATCAGGCGTCCCCAGACGCGGTGGACGTACTCCAGCCAGTAGATCGAACGGAACCCGTCCAGCGACATTCCATAGTTCAGGGCCCGGTATTCCGGATACTGCTGGTACTTGCGAAACGCGTCTTCCCACGCGGCGTCGTTCAGCGGCGGAAGCCATCCCGTCACCGGCCGCCACTCGACCATGGAAAGGCCCGAATGCGTGAGCCGGGTCAGCCCGCCGAGCATCACCATGACAAGGATCATCGTGGCGACCGCGAGCAACCACCACGCGACGGCTCGCCTGTGCGCGACGGTGGCGATGGGGGTTTCGGACACGGCCAATGTTCCGTCGTGGAAAGGATCCCCGCCGGCGATCGCGTGATCGAGCGGGTTTCGTCAGTATTCTCGCCGGCGCCGGCGCCGCCAAGAAATTTCTCCCGCAACCGGCGGCGGATACGTCTCTGGACGGCGCGAAGGCGTCCATGCTAAGCGAACGCACAAGTTCTTGGCGCCGGAATTTGGGGGACGTCGGTGGCTAGAAGCATTCGCTCCATTATTCACGACGTCGCCGCGGTCTCGGGGTTCCTCCCCATGTCGCAGCTCGAGCGGTTTTTGGAGCCCTATTCCCAGGCCTATCCGACGCGCGACTTCCTGATGATCGTGGGTCACGGCCTGCGAAGTGCGATCCGCTATCAACGCCCGTTCAGCGTCATCAGCATGCGGGTCGCGAACTCCGGAGAATTGCGCCGCAAACTAGGCGCAAAGGCAACCTCGGAGATATTCGCCAGCCTCGTCGCCCTCATCGTGGATGCCTTGCGAACCAGCGCTTCGGTCACGGCGAAAGGCGATCAGATCATGCTCGGTCTGCCCGAGACCAAGGCAGCCCATGCAGGCGTGATCATGTGGCGGCTCAAGAAACAGGTGAAAATTACGATCGCGGCCAACCTCCGCCTGGAGTGCCGGGTGACCATGGGCGCCAACGGCCTGGAGCTGCTCAAGACGCTCGACGGAAAAGCGTAGTCTGCCCAACCGGCGCCCAGTCGCCCGGCGCCCGCCCACCATTAGTCGAACGATGTCGCAATCGCCGGGCGCCAGCCTCGTCTCGCTTGTCGGTGCCGGTCCGGGCGATCCGGAACTGCTGACGCTCAAGGGTTATGCGCGCATCCAGTCGGCGGACGTGGTTGTTTACGACCGTCTCGTCTCGGCCGCCATCCTCGAGCTCGTTCCGCCGGGAACGTCACGCATCTTCGCCGGCAAGGCGGCGAATCATCACCGGATGCCACAGGACGAGATCAACGACACCCTCGTCCGCCTCGCCCGCGGTGGGCGGCGCGTCGTCCGCCTCAAGGGCGGAGATCCGTTCATCTTCGGGCGCGGAAGCGAAGAGGTCGGGCACCTGGCCCGGAACGGCATCCCCTTCGAGATCGTGCCCGGCATCACGGCGGCGTCGGGCTGCGCGGCCTACGCCGGAATCCCGCTCACCCATCGCGGCGTTTCGGAAAGCATCCTTTTCGTGACCGGACGCCTTAGCGACGGAAGCCTGGCCCACGTGGACTGGGAAAGCGTGCGCCGGGGCGCGACGACCCTCGTGATCTACATGGGCCTCGCCAACATCGAGCGGATCTGTCGCGAGCTGATCGATTCGGGCCTGCCGCCCGAGACGCCCGCCGCGGTGATCGAGAACGGGACGTTGCCCGATCAGCGCACCGTCCACGCCACGATCGCGTCGCTTCCCGATCGCGTGCGCGCCGCGACCATGCGGGCGCCGTCGCTGATCGTGATCGGCCGCGTCGTCGAGCTGGCGCCGGCGCTGCAGTGGTTCGCCCCGGCGGCGTGCGATTCCAGCGGCACGCACGCATAGAGCGTTATCCACTTAAGTGGAATCGCACCAGCCCGCACCCCCGCCCGGGCGGCCATTGCGGCCCCGGCGCGGCGTCAGATATCGCGATCGAGGGCGCGGGCGAGCAGCATGTAGACCTTGCCCATCTCCGATGACAGGAAGGTCGTCGCCAGGACGTCGTGGTGATCGCTCTTGCGCGCCTCCTTCAGGAGATCGCCGAACTGATCGAGGTAGCGGCTCACGTAATCGCGGAAATCGCTGTCTTCCTTGTACTTCTGATTGATCGCGGCAAGCTTGCTCTTCTCGCGGAAGCCCAGCATCTTGCGGACGAAAATCCCCTTTTCGCCGCGATTGAAGCGCCGCCAGTCCTCCTCGCTGATGGAGGCCTCGAGAATCCGGTTCATATCGACGGCCAGCGACTGCAGCCGCTCCGAGACGAATGCGGCGTGTTTGAGGAAATCCTCGGCCCCCACCTGGTCGGCGCGCGCCTTGAGGGTCTCGAGCAAGCTCGCCGCATCGCGCGAGGCATGACGCAGCGCGCCCGTCTGACGGTCGATCTCGCGCGCCACCTCGCGCGCTTGAGTCGTGATCGTTTCGGACGCCTTCATGAGGGTGGACGACCGCTGCTTCATGGTCTGGTCCCAAGTCTGGACGTGGGCCGACGAACGCTCGGTCACGCTTTCGACCTCGCGCGTGCGCTCGGCCAGCGCGCTGCCGAGCGCGCGCATTTCACGCTCCGCCGTTGCCTGCGCGCTCGCAAGATCGTCGAGCCGGCGGCGGAGCGCGGTACTCGCGGCATCGACCTTGGCGACGATTTGCTCGGCCTTTTCGGCAGCGCCTTGCGCGTGCTGGCGGAGGAATTCGCCGATCCGGTTCAGCCTGTCCGCGGTCTCGTCGGTGGCCGTGGTGGCCCGGCGCGAGCGATCGTCGAGCGCATCGCCGAACTGTTCGAGGCGCGCGATCGCGCCCTCGGATTCCGCCGATAGCTCTTGCGTCCGGCGCTTCACGTCTTGGGACGCGGAATCGACGCTTTCAGACGTGGACCGCGCGGTGTCGGCCAGCTCGTTCAGTCGTTTCAGCAACGCCTCGCTCGCGCCCTCCAAATGGGTGGCCGTGCTTTCCGAGGTCTCCTGCAGCTCGCCCGTTCGCTCCACCAGGGTCACATTGATGGCGCTCACGCGCGCCGACGCCTGATCGGCCGCAACGCCGAGGTTCCGCGAGTGGCGGTCGAGGGCATCGGTGATCAGGGTCATGAGTTTCGCCCCTCGGTCCACGGTCGCCGAGACATCGCGCGCGCGGTCGTTCAAGGAATCGCCCACCTGGCCGACCTGGGCCACGGCGTCGTCGGATACCGACGCCAGGGTCTCGGCGTGTCCGCGCAGGGTTTCCGCGAACGCGGCCACGTGCTGGGTGGCTTCGGTGCGGGCGACGGCCAGTTCTTGAGCTCGTTCCCTCAGGTTCCGTCCCACGTCATGGAGACGGCCGGAGACCGATTCGAGACGGTCGTCCAAGGCATCCGTGCTGTCGCGCAGGCGATCGACAATCGAATCCATTCGCGCGGCCACCCGGTCGGACGCGGCCGTCGCCTCGCCCACCTGATCATTGACCGCCTCTTCGACCCGGTTGACGTGATCCGTCGCCCCGTCGGAGGCGTCGGCGAGCGCGCGCGCGCTCTTGGCGAGAACCCCGATCAGCGATTCGACGCCGCCCGCGGCATCGCGTGAGGCCGTGGCGAGACCCGTGGTCTCCGCCTCAAGGCTTTCGCGCGCGCTCCTGAGGGTGGCGAGCGAGTCGTCCGCGACGCGTCCGAGCTCCACCGTATTCTCCTGAACGGCGCTTCCGACGGCGTTGATATCGCCGACGGCGCGATCCGACGTGGTTCTCAATTCGGTGGACTGGCGCTGAAGGGCCTCGGAGACCAATTGAACGAGCTTGGCGGCGCGATCGGCCGAGGCCGTGACATCGCGCGAGCGGTCGAACATGTTGGCGGCGACCTCGGCCATCCGACGCACGGCCTGAGTGGACGTGGAATCCAGGCCCGACGTTTGACGCGAAAGCACGTCGGCGACGACCTCGACCCTGGAGACCGCCTCGTCGGAGCCGCTCAACAGGGCTTCGAGGGATTTGCGCATTTCCTCGCTGACGCCGAGAAGGCGCGACTCGGTGGTCTCCATCGTCCCGCGCAAGGCCTTCGGTCCGCCGCTTGAGGATTTCGCCGATCTGGCGCATCAGTTTCGCCGAGCGCCCGGAAACGAGCGCCAGCCTGTGCGCGTGCCGGCGCAGGGTTCGACCGGCGCCGCCGAGCTGATCCGCGGCTTGGTCCGAGGCGACGGTGACGTCCTTGACCCGGCCTTCCAGTTCCGTCCCGAGGTCCCTGAGGCGCGTCGACGCGCCCTCGGATGCCTCGGAAATCTCGGAAAGCCTGCGACCCGCAACTGATCCCAGGGTATCGACCTTCGCCGCCGCTTGAGCGACCTCGTGAGCGCCCCGTTGCACCTCTTTGGTCACGCCCGCGATCGCGCTCTCGCTCCTATCCGACGCGGCGACGGATTCGGCCACGCCGTGCTTGAGGATCGCGAGCAAGCTTCTTACCTGCGTGCCGGTCACCTCCAGGCCGGCGGACAGATCGTCGGTCCGCTGACGCGCGGCCTCGCCGACCGCACTCACGCGCAGCGCGGCCTGATCGGACACCTTGATGAGACGATTCGCCCTCAGTTCCATCAACTCGCCGATCTTCGCGACCGCGCTTTCCGAGGCGCGCGAAAGATCGCCCGTACGCAGGCGCAGGCCTTCGCCGATCTGGTCGACGCTGGCGGCCGCGCGATCGGAGACGGATGCGAGCTCGTCCCAGGTGCTCCGCAAGTTCGAGCCGATCGCGCTGGTTCGCGCCTCGGCGTGCTCGGATTGCTCGGCGAACTGCTTGGCGTGTTGGAGGAACGCAAGGCCCATGGCCTTGACGTTCAGCGAGACGAGATTGGACGTCGACGCCAGCTCCCGCGCCCGTTCGTGCAACGCCCCGCCGATCGACTTGACCCGCTCGTTGACGCGATCGGAGGTCTCGAGAAGAAGCCGCGACTGACGCCCGAGGTCGGCCTCGATCTGTGTCGTCTGGGCGGCGACCCGGCTCGCTACGCCATCGAGGTCGTCTCCCTGCCGGTGCAGGCTTTCTCGCATTTGTTCGGTCTGGGCGGTGACCCGCTCGGTTCGCTCCGTCAGCGCGCGCGACGCCTCGCCCAAGCTATCCGCGCCGGCCCGCACCCGGGCGATGATGGACTCGGAGGCCCCAACCGCCTCGTCTACTCGCGCGCCGAGGCGATCGCCAACCTCGCCGATCCGCTCGGCCACCTCGACGGAAGCGATGTTGAACGCGCGTGCCCCCTCGCCGAACGCTTCGGCCCCGGTGTTCGCCTGTTCGGCCGCCTTCTCGGAAGCCTGGGTCAGCTCGTCGGTCCGTCGCCGCAACATATCGGCGATGGAATCGGCGCGCGTCGAGGCGCGCTCGGAAGACGCGGTCAGTTCGCTCGCGCTCTGAAACAGGACCTCGCCGACGCCGCGCGTCCTGTCGGCCGCCTTCTCCGTGGCCGCCTGAAGATCGTCTGTCTGGCGGCGCAAAGCTTCGGCTATGGCGTGCGCGCGCAGGTCCGCGTCCTCCGAAACCTGGGCCAGCTCCACGGTACGCCGGCGCACGATCGCGTCCACGGCCTCGGCCCGCTCCATGGCCTCTTCCGAGGCTTGGCGCAGCGCCTGCGCCTGGCTACGAAGGTCCTCGGTGATTTCCGAAACCCGGCTCGCCGCCCGGTCGGACGGATAGACCATCCTGGAAAAGAACCACTGGATGACGCGGCTGTCGTGGCGCACTCGCTGGCCGTTCTCGAAGACCGCGATCACGAGCCACATGAGCGCGAGCGGCGTGATCGTCGCGACAATGAGGCCGCCCCATTCGTACGGAAGCAGGTTCCACAGGTCCGCGAAGGCGAGGCTTCGGCCGATCAGGACGATCGCGCCGCCAAGCCAAAGAACGCTGGCCACGGCGCCGGCGATCGACAACCAGCGGTAGCGGACGTAATGCGGAAGCGGGTCCGGATCGGGCGTGCCCTCGACACCGGAACGGGCCGGATCCGGCGCCCAAGGCGGGCGATCATCCGAGGCCGCGACCGTCCCGGCCTCCTCGGCGAGGGCGTCGGCCGCACGACTTTCCGGAACCGCATCCCCGTTCAGCGAGGCCGGCACGGTGCTGTCCGAATCATTTTCGGGCGAATCATCTTCGGGCGCGTTTGCACGCCGCGCGCGCCCTTCGGGGTTCCCTTCGGCCATGTGCGTGCTTCAGCTCCCGGGTTTGGCAGCCTCAAGACGCCATCGTCGATCATAAACGATCCATATCTGGGCGGCAAACGAGATCGCCTCACAAAATATGGGGCGCTCGCGGATGCGTCACGCGCGGGTTGCCGCGCGCAGGGGCGGTCGCGCCGCCTCCCCTCAGGACAAGTGCTGGCCGCCGGTGATCCAGATTTCGCTTCCCGTGATGTAGCGGGCCTCGTCCGAACACAGGAAGAAGACGGCGTTCGCCACGTCCGTCGTCGTGCCCATGTAGCCCAGGGGGATCTTCGGGATGAGCACATCGTAATCGGATGTGATCACGTCCGTCTTGATTTCGCCCGGCGCCACCGCGTTCACGCGGACGCCGAGCGCGGCGAACTCGTGCGCCAACTCGCGGGTCAGGCCGGAAAGCGCCGCCTTCGAGCACGAATAGGCGGAACCCGCGAAGGGGTGAACCGCGTGGCCGGCGATCGAGGTGATGTTGACCATGGCCCCCTTGCCGCGATGGAGGGGGGCGGCGAAACCGCGCGCGAGCTTGAGCGGCGCGAAGAAGTTGAGCTCGAAGGTCTGGCGCCACGCCTCCATGTCGCCGTTCAGGCAGCCGAGGCGCTCCTTGAACGGTGTCTTGAGCGAAACCCCGGCATTGTTGACGAGCGCGTGGAGCGGTCCATCCCCAAGCGCGGCGTTCGCGGCGTCGATGAACCGATCCAGCGATTCCGCATCCGCAAGGTCCGTCGGAATGTGGGTCGTCCAATTGGGATCGCGCTTGCATTCGTCTGGCGTATCCTCGCGCGAACAGGTGATGATTTGCCAACCGCGGTCGAGGAAGCTCCGCGCGGTCGTGTGCCCGATTCCCCGGCTCGCGCCGGTCACGATCACCGTCTTGCGAGACTCATCCATCGCTCGGAACCGGCCCTTTCGGTGCGCCCGCGTTCGCTTCGCTCATCGTCCCATGAGGACCGGCAATTCGGCCGCAGCGAGCACGTGCTTGGTGACGCCGCCGAGAATAATTCTGCGCAGCCGGCTGTGGGTATAGGCCCCCATGACCAGCAAATCGACGGCGTCTTCCCGGCACGCTTGCAGCAGCGCCTCTCCGATCGAACGCCCTCCGGGAACAACCGCTTCCGTAATCGCCGAGACACCCTGCCATGCCAGGTACTTTGCGAGGTCGGGGGCTATGCTCGCGGACGTCCGGTCGCTTTCGGCCGTTACGACCACCACCGACTCGGCGCGCACGATGAGCGGCATGGCGCCGCCGATCGCCCGCGCGCATTCGGCGCTGCCGTTCCACGAGATCGCGATCTTTCGCCCCATCTCGGAGGGCGCAATCGGAGGCGCGACGAGGACCGGACGCCCGGTCTCGAACAGGGCGGCGTTCAGCGTCATGGTCGGAGGGATCTCGTGCTCGGCGGTGGGCCGGGCGACGACGATCAAATCGGCGAGCCGGCCGCGCCGCGCCATGGCTTCGTCTTCGCGCCCCGTCTCTTGGATCCACGACGCGGACACGCGATCCGGACCCGGCGGCTCGTCGACGAGCGCGATGGCGTTGTCACCACAGTAGCGATCGAACATCTCCTTGGCGCGATCCGCCTTTTTTACGGCCTCCTGTTCGGCGAGGTCGATGATCTCTTCGATCATCGCCCCCGACATGCCCTCGCCCAGCAACGGGACCGCGTCCTTGGAATCGGCGCGCATATGGAACCCCACCACGTGGGACGCGAGGTCGCGGCCGACCGTAAACGCCGACTCGATCGCAGGCATGGACGCGTCCGTTCCGTCGACGGCAACCAGAATTGTCCTGTGCGGCATGTTGTTCTCCCTTCACGAAACCGCCTCTTTGTGATTTGAGGCCATTATGGCCGCCGCGAGGCGTAAATCAAAGGCCGGCACGCGCGCCGCGGCGGCTCTTGGCGGCCGTCAAAATCCCGCCGCCGCCGTGACCTTGCGCATGGTGTCTTGGCGGCTGCCCGAGCTGTCCACTCGGTCCCATTCGATCACGCCCAGATCGTAGGACAACTGGCGCTCGACGACGTCGGCGGTGGCGTCGGAGGCGTTTCGGCGGCGTTCGCCGACGCGGCGAACCATGACGTCGGGCGACGCCTCCAGCCACAGCCCGCGGAAGGGCACACCCGCTTTCCGGGCCACGGCGGCGATGGCATCCCTTTGATCGGGCCCGGCGAAGACGGCGTCCGCGACCAGCGCTTGCCCCGCCGCGAGCGCGCGTTCGCTCAGTTGGAACAACCGGCCATAGGTACGCCCGGTCATCGCCGGCGCGTAGCCCTGCTGGCCCAGGCGCTCGTGGATGTCGACGCCGCCGAGCCGCTTTCGAATCACGTCGGTGCGCAGGATTCGCGCGCCCGGCGCGGGCCCGAGCAAGGGCGCCAGCTCGCGGGCCGCGCGTGACTTGCCGGATCCGGAAAGGCCGCCGATCGCGTCGAGCCGCGCCGGTTCGGGCGCGAGATAGCCGAGCGCCGTGTCGAGATAGGCCCTGGCTTCAAGGATCAACGCCTCGCGCTCGCCCAAGACCGGCGCGCTCTGGGCGTTGGCGGCGCTCACGTGCGCCCGCACCGCGGCCCGCACCGAAAGAAACAGCGGCAACAGGGCGATGCTTTCTTCGTCCGCGGTCACGTCGAGATAGGCGTTCATGACCACGTTGGCGAGGCCCCGCAAGTTCCGGTGATCTAAGTCCATGAGCAGGAACGCGAGGTCGTACATGACGTCGATGCTGGCCAACGTCTCGCTGAACTCGATGGCGTCGAACAGGATCGGCCGGCCGTCCGAGAGGAAAATGTTGCGCAGGTGCAGATCGCCGTGACACCGGCGTACGAAGCCGCCGTGGCGGCGCGTCTCGAGAAGGCGGGCGCGGTCCTCGAGCGCGCGCCGCGAGGCCGCCTCCAGCCGGTCCAATTTGCCGCGTTCGAGAACGCCCTCGGGCAGATCCGCAAAACAGGCGGCGTCGCTCGACAAGATCTCGGCAATTCCGGCGCGGCCGCCGCCTGCGCCTAGGACCTCGGCCTGGCCGTGAAAACGGGCGACCGTCTCGGCCACCTCGGCCATGAGATGGCGGTCCAGGGCGCCCGTCCGGGCGAGACGGTCAAACAGACACGCCTGATCGAAGCGGACCATCTCGACCAGCCACTCGACGGGCGTTCTCTCGCCGCCGAGACGCAGGCGCCCGCCTCGGTCGCGCACCACCGGGGCGACCCCTATGTAGATGTCGGGCGCCGTCCGCCGGTTGAGGGCGACTTCCGCCTCGCAGGCGGCAGCCCGGAGCGCCGGGGTCGAGAAATCGAGGTACGGGAAACGCACGGCCCGCTTGAGCTTGTAGGCGCGATCGCCCGCCAGGAACACCATCGAGATGTGGGTCTCGACGCGATCCACCGCGAGAATCGCGCGACCGTAGGTGTCTGGGCGCGAGAGGAACGCGATCACATCGGCCTCAGCCCCTTCGCCCGCCGGTCCGGGAACCGCGCGCTCGGGCGATGGTTTGCGGGCGTGCCCCTTGCCGGACATTGTCTCGACCGTGCTCCCGCTGTCACCGCGCCGTCGCCCTTGGGCGGTCGTCTCGGAGCCAGGGGGACGGACAGGAACCGACCAATGGCACCTTGAAGCTTGCCAACGGGGCCAACTCCACGACATGGATTCCTGCGAGGGCGAATGCAAAGGCGAAGCCCGCGTTGAAAGGGCGGTCGCGGATGGGCATCGGCGAATCCTTATCCACGATCCCGGAATCATTCGCCGGACAAGGCCGAATGTCCATGATTTCGATCAACCGCGCCGCGCTCCTCGTCAACGCGCATCCCTTGCGCCGCCGGGCGCAAGGGCGCTATCAACGGGTTCCGGCGGTGCGATTGCCCCGGTCGCCGGCAACGCCATGGGGCTACGATCGCGAAGGTGTCGTCATGAAGGTCGCACTGATCCAGATGAACTCGCAAGATGACAAGGCCGCCAATTTGAAGGCGGTCGAGGCCCTGGTCGACGCCGCCGTGGCGGACGCGCGCCCCGACCTGGTGGCGTTGCCGGAGATGTTTCCGTATCTCGCCATGGACGACGACGGCCGGCGCCGCGCCGCCGAAACCGTCCCCGACGGCGAAGCACTCGCCTTGCTCGGGGACTTGGCGGTCCGCCACGGGACCACCATCCACGGCGGAAGCATCCTCGAGGCGGACGGAAACCGCATGTTCAACACCACCTTCGTGGTCGATCCCGAGGGTCGCCGGATCGCGCGCTACCGCAAGATCCACATGTTCGACGTGACGACGCCGGACGGAATGGAATACTGGGAATCGGAGACGTTCTCGCGCGGCGAAGAGGTGGTCAGCTATGCCATCGACGGGATCACGGTCGGCTGTTCGGTCTGCTACGACCTGCGCTTTCCCGAGCTGTATCAGGCCCTCGCCAAAAAAGGCGCCAGCGTTATCGTCGTTCCCGCCGCCTTCACCATGCAGACCGGCAAGGACCACTGGGAAACGCTGCTCCGGGCGCGCGCCATCGAAACCCAATGCTACGTGCTGGCGCCCGCGCAATGGGGGCGGTTCGCGAACGGCACGCGCACGAGCTGGGGCCACTCCATGGTCGTCGACCCGTGGGGGCATATCGTCGCCCAGTCCCACGACAAGGTCGGGTTCGTGACCGCGACCCTCGATTTCGATTACCTGGAATCGGTCCGCGCCGCCATTCCGGTCGCCGACCACAAGATCCTGTAACGAGCGACGCCTCGGCCGCGGCACAAGGGGATTCCTCAGCCGATCCGGTGATGGGATTCGTGGATCCCGAGTGGATCCTGGTGGATGAACACCTCGGCGTTCGGATAGGCGGTCGCCACCCGTTCCATGACCTCGGTGGCGATGGCGTGGGCGGAATTCAAAGAAATCTCGCCGTCCATTTCGAGGTCGAGCTGAATGAAGAGCTGGGTACCGGACGCCCGCGTCCGCAAGTCGTGGAGGTCGTGGACGCCGGGATGGGAAAGCGCGATCCCGCGAATCCGCTGGCGGTCCTCGTCGGGAAGCTCGTGATCCATCAGATGGTCCAACGCGGTCCTACCGATCCCCCACGCGCCGCGCAGGATGTAGCCGGCGATGACGACCGCGAGCAGCGGGTCCGCCAACGTCCAACCCAGTTCGCGGACCACCACCAGCGATGCCAGGACCCCGAGGTTCAACAGCAAGTCCGAGCGGTAGTGGAGCGAATCGGCGCGGATCGCGACCGAGCCCGTGCGCCGCACCACGTACATTTGGAACGCCACCAGCACCAGCGTGATCGCGATCGACAGCACGATCACCGCGATCCCGAAGTCGGTCCGCGCGAGCTCGCGGGGTTCGAACAATCGATGCCCCGCCTCGATCACCAGAAACGCCGCCGATCCCGCGATGAAGGCCGCCTGGGCGAGGCCGGCGAGCGGCTCCGCCTTGCCGTGACCGAAGCGGTGCTCGCGGTCGGCGGGCTGCAGCGCGTGGTGAATGGCGATCAGGTTGACCAGCGACGCGCCGACATCGAGAAACGAATCGATCAGCGTCGATAGAACGCTCACCGAATCGGTGGCGATCCAGCCCGCGAGCTTGGCCGCGATCATCACCGAGGCCGCCGCGACTGAGGCGTAGCTCGCCCACCGCATGAGGCGCGCGCTGCGTTCGGGCGACGCTGCGCTCGCCACCGGCATCGATGTCGCGGTCGATTTGTCGTCCGGCATGGGTTTCGGTGCTCGGGCGTCTACGGGTACAGGGATTCCGTCCGCCAGCCATCGCCGTTGCGATGATAGACGAGGCGGTTGTGCAGCCGGTATTCCTCGGCCTGCCAGAACTCGATCCGCTCGGGAATCACCCGGAACCCCGACCAGAAGTCGGGCCTGGGAATCTGGCCGACGTGGAACTTTGCCGCGAATCGCGCGACCCGGCGCTCGAGCGCGAACCGGCCCTGCAGCGGCTGCGACTGTTTCGAAGCCCAGGCCCCGATCTGGCTCAGCCGGTTCCGGGTGGCGAAATAATCATCCGCCTCGGCGTCGGTGACGGGCTCGGCCGGCCCCTCGATCCGCACTTGCCGTTCCAGCGATTTCCAGTGGAACAGCAAGGACGCATACGGATTGGCCGCCAGCTCGTCTCCCTTGCGGCTGCCGAGATTGGTGTAGAACACGAACCCGCGCGCATCGAAGCCCTTGAGCAGCACCATGCGCGCGCTCGGCCTGCCGTCCGGGCCCGCCGTCGCCACGGTCATGGCGTTGGCGTCGCCGGGCTCTCGATCCTCGGCTTCGGCGAACCACACCCTGAATTTATCAAGGGGATCGGCGCTTTGACTGGCGGTCTTGAGGGCCATGCCCTATACTATAAGCAGTTTCCGAAACCCGGCGGAACGCGCCCGTCTTTGTCGTGCGAGCCGCGGGCCGAGCGCAAGCGGTTTTTCCGCATCCCGAGAGCGGCGGTAGCCGCGCGGGGCGGGGCGAATCGTCCGAGGTTCGGGTCAGACGAATGCAAGAGGTCTCGAATATGAACGTGAAATCGATCGCCGCGACGCTGGTGGCCGCCTCGTTGCTCGCCGCGTGCCAGCAGATGCAGGACAACCCAAAACAGACGCTGGGGGGCATCGCCGGTGCCGGCTTGGGCGCGCTGGCCGGCTCGCAGATCGGCAGCGGCAAGGGGCAACTCGCGGCAGTCGCCATCGGCACGCTTGCCGGCGCCTGGTTCGGAAGCGAAATCGGCAAGTCGCTCGACAAGGCGGATCGGGCGTACGCCGCCGAAACCGTCCAGAATTCGATGGAATCCAACGTCACCGGCCAAACATCGACCTGGCGCAACCCCGATTCCGGTCATGCCGGGAGCTTCACCCCGACGCGCACGTACCAGACGGCCAGCGGACAGTACTGCCGCGACTTCGAAACCACGGTCAACATCGACGGCCGGGCGGAGGACGCGACGGGGCGCGCGTGTCGCGAAGACGCCACGGGTAACTGGCGCATCGTCCAGTAACCGGCCGCCTGCGGGACCGGTCGCCCGGCCCCCGGCATTACCCTCATCACGAGGCCCCGCCTCGCGGCGCCGCTCGCGCCTGGGACGCGTTGGCGGCCCGCGCGCGTTTCCGCTTGGTTCCGAATCCCAGGCGCATCGTGTAGGATGCCGCACCTTCGCCGGCCGAGTCCGCTCTGCGCAACCACGGATGAGGAGTTCCCATGACCGAGCCCGCGCCCCTGATGGCCGGCAAACGCGGCCTGATCATGGGCGTCGCCAACGACCGGTCGCTCGCCTGGGGAATCGCGCGCACCGCCCACGCCCACGGCGCCAACCTCGCCTTCACCTACCAGGGTGAGGTTTTGCGCCGCCGCGTCGTGCCGCTCGCGGAATCGGTCGGCTCCGAGATCGTGCTCGCATGCGATGTCACCGACGAGGCCAGCATGGACGCGGCCTTCGCGGCCATCGCCGAGCGCTGGGGAACCCTCGACTTCGTCGTCCACGCCATCGCGTACTCGGACAAGGACGGGCTCAAGGGCCGCTACATCGAGACCAGCGCCGAGAACTTCCAGATCACCATGAACGTTTCGGTCTATTCGTTCACCGCCGCGTGCCGGCGCGCAGCACCCCTGATGGCCGGCGGCGGCAGCCTGCTCACGTTGACCTACTTCGGCGCCGAACGGGTGATGCCGCACTACAACGTGATGGGAGTGGCGAAGGCGGCGCTCGAGGCGAGCGTGCGCTATCTGGCCGAGGACTTGGGGAGCGACGGGATCCGGGTGAACGCGCTTTCGGCCGGACCCATGAAGACGCTGGCCTCATCCGGCATCGGCGATTTCCGGTACATCCTCAAGTGGAACGAATACAACTCGCCGCTGAAGCGAAACGTGCGCATCGACGAGGTCGGCGGCGCGGCGGTGTATTTGTTGAGCGATTTGGCGTCGGGCGTCACGGGCGACATCCACCACGTCGAC
>JAKZXM010000333.1:0-4866 GCA_047514975.1 Rhodospirillales bacterium | reverse complement strand
CCAGAGCCTCAATATCTGGTAAACATCCGGCCATGCCCGGATCGAATCAGAATTCGGAAGCCTTGTGAATCCCTAAAATGAAAAGTCGCCCGGACTTTTGCCCCTGTTACCTTGATGTCTTCTAAGTTGATGGCGCCGAAGGTGGGCTCGAGGCTGGCCACCACGTCGACGAAGCGGTCCACGTCGGTCGTGTCCACCTCGATGTCGAAGACGTCGATACCGGCGAACTTCTTGAACAGCACCGCCTTGCCTTCCATCACCGGCTTGGCGGCCAGCGGCCCGATCGCGCCGAGCCCCAGCACCGCCGTGCCGTTCGAGATGACGGCGACCAGATTGCCCCGCGCGGTCACCGTGAAGGCTTCGTCGGCATCGTCGACGATGGCGCGGCACGCCGCCGCCACGCCCGGCGAATACGCCAGCGCCAGGTCGCGCTAGGTCTCGAGCGGTTTGGTCGCCATGATGGCGAGTTTGCCCGGCGGCTTGCGGCGGTGGTAGCCGAGCGCTGCCTGCTCGAGGGCCTCGGACTTGGCGTTGCGCGCGTCTGAGTCTTTGGGCGGCATGGCGAACTCTCTTGGAATCTGCGGCGATTGAGCGGGCTCGGTCGAACGCTGGCCCGCAAGCGTAAGCGGGCGGGCCACGCCCCGGCAACAGCTTTCCCTCGCTTGGCGGGCGCACCGGGGGTGGCAAGGGCGCGTCGGCGCGCTATCCTTGGCCCACTCCGCACGCGCGCCTCGCTGCGCCCCCGCCGCGCCCCCGCCGCCCGGATGGATCGAAGTCATGGCCCACAGCCCGCACGAAGGTCACGGGCGCGGACTCGCGCTGTCGGCCGCGGGCATGATCGTGATCAGCCCCGATGCGCTGCTTATACGCCTGATCCGGGACGCGGGCGTGTGGGATGTGATCTTCTATCGCTCACTCTTTACCGGGCTCATCCTGGCGGCGGCACTGGCGTTCCACCACCGGGGCCGGCTGTTCGGGCTGTGGCGGGGCGCAGGTCGCGCCGGGGCCGCGTCGACTTTGCTGATGGGGGCGAGCAACTTCGCCTTCGTCGGCGCCATCTTGAATACGACGGTCGCCAACACCCTGGTGATCATCGTGACCATGCCCCTGTTCGGGGCCGTGCTCGGCTGGCTCCTGATCGGCGAGCGGGTGCGAGCCCGGACCGGGATCGCCATCGCCGTCGCATTTGCCGGCATCGTCGCCATCTTCGTCGATTCGCTGGGAAGCGGAAACTGGATCGGCGATTTGATGGCCATGGCCGCGGCGCTGATGCAGGCCATGAACCTGGTAGTCTTGCGAACCGCCGGCCCGCGCGACATGTCGGGGACGGTGTGTCTTTCCGGCTTCGCGAGCGCAGCCATCCTGTTGCCGTTCGCCGCGCCGGCCGCCGTCGGTGCGCACGACTTGGCGGTTCTCGCGCTCTTGGGGCTGGTCGTCCTGCCCCTGGCGCTGACGCTGTTCATCGCCGGCGCGCGCACGGTGCCGGCCGCCGAGGTCGCCCTGATGGCGCTCTTGGAAACCGTGCTGGGGCCCCTTTGGGCCTGGATCGGGGTCGGCGAGGCACCGAGCGCGCGCGCGCTTGCGGGCGGCGCGCTGGTGGTCGCGGCAATCGTCGCCAACGCCGCACTGGCCCTGGCGGAAGGACGCGCGCGGCGGGGTTAGCTATTTGATGCGGACAAGAGGTTCCCTCGCAAACCTTCATGCCGCAAGAAGCTCGCGCCGCTCGCCTACGGCATGAAACCGTTTTCCTTCATGTCTCACCGAGCCCGCGAACCCCACCCGAGGTGCCGCTAAGCGGCCGCCTGGTATCTGAGCGTTCGCCCACCCTCTCAAATCGAGGGCGCGTGCTCGAGAAAGGTGGAGGCCGCGGCGCTGGCGACGCCGGCTTCGAAGCGCTCGATCGAGAAGGGGGCGATGTCCATGGACGGCTCGACGCCCCGGATCGTTTCGGCGACCAGGCGCGCGCACAAGGGCCCGCTGGTGTAGCCCACCGAGGCCATGGCGATGAACAGGCCCGGGACCGCGGGCACGGGGCCGAGCACGGGGCTTCCGTCGATCATGACGTTGATGATCCCGGTCCAGGTGCGCATCAGGCGCAGCTCGGCCAACGCCGGCAACAGGCGCGCCGCGATCCAGAGGTTGCCCTCGATGCTGGTGCGAAGCACCCGCGGGTCGGTCCAGCCGGAATCCGCCTCGGTCGGCCAGCCGCCGCCGACGATCATGGTGCCGTTCGACGCCTGCTTCAGCGTCAGCCGTTGTCCCATGTGCTGAATCAGATGCGGAACCAGGGGCGCCGTCGGCTCGGTCACGTTCATGTGGAGCCCCCGGCGGCTCACCGGCAGCTCGAGGCCCACCATCGCCGCGATCTCGCCCGCCCACGCGCCCGCGGCGATGACCACGCGGCGACAGCGGACCCGGCCGCGGCTGGTCTCGGCCTCGAACGCGTTGTGGTTCCGCGTGAGCGCCCAAAGCTCGGTGTGGCGGAAGATGCGCGCGCCCGCACGCTCGGCGCCTCGCGCCAGCGCCGGGGTCGCGAGGATCGGGTTCACCTTGCCCTCGTAGGGGCAAAAGCTCGCGCCGATTACCGCATCCGAGAAATAGGGCGCGAGCGCGCGAAGCTCGTTTCCGCTGACGACGCGCGATTCCACGCCGCCTTCGCGCTCGCGCACGCACTTGCGCTCCAGCAAGCGCAATTCGTCCTCGGTTTCGGCGACCATGAAGCCGCCCTGGGCGCTGAACTCGATGTCGCAGTCCAGCTCTGTGCTGAGTTCGCGCCAGACGTCGATGGACCGGACGTAGAGCGGCAGCGGCCGCTGGGTCGCGGCGATCGCGTCCGGATCCTCGACTCGCGCCCAGTGAGAAAGGATCTGGACGTGCAACGAGCCGGCGTTGGTTCCCGACGCCCGGGTGTTCAAATCGTGGCGGTCGATGACGGCGACCTCGACCCCTTCGCGGGCGAGGTAGTAGGCGAGCGCGCAGCCCATGACGCCGCCGCCGACCACGAGCACGTCGGTGTCCGCGATCATCGCCGTTCCCTCGGCTCCGCGGTGTCGCGGATGCGGGCCGGGCCCTTCTCGAGGTACTCGGCGTGGCGCATCATCGGAAGCTGGAAGCGCTCGTTGGTCCGAACATAGAGGCTTCCGAACAGCCGCCCGACCGGGCGGTATGCGGCCGCGTCGATGGTAAGGGTGGAGGCCTCGATCAGCTCGTCGCGCACGTGCATCCAAAGGATCTCGCCGACAACCACCTGGCGGAACGAGCCGAACTCGAGCGCGGCGATGCGCCGGCACTCCATGGCGACCGGTGATTCGACGATGCGGGCCGGCGCGACGGCGACCGAGGGCGCCAGCGTTAGCCCGGCGACGTCTGTCTCGTCGGTCCCGGGCGGGAAGTCGACGGCGCAGACGTTCATGCGCTCGGCGATCACCTCGTCCACGAGATTGACCACGAACTCGCCGGTTTCGTGGATGTTGCGCGTCGTGTCCTTGAGCTCGCCGGCGCGCAGCGATTCGGGCCCGTGGACCTGGAGGCCGAGCACCACCACCGGCGGGTCCTCGCCCATGTAGTTGAAGGCGCTGAACGGCGCCGCGTTGTCGACGCCGCCCGCGCTCCGGCTCGTCACCAGGGCGATCGGCCGCGGCACGATGAAGCCGGCGATCAGCTTGTAACGGTCCTTCGGCGCGAGCGGCGCCATCTCGATCAGCATGGGTGCCCGCCGGGCAGCCGACCGCCCGTCCGGCCTCGTGCCGCCTATTCGGCTGCCGCCTCCAGCACGCTCGCGCCGAACCGGCGCAAGCCGTCGCGGAGCTCGGTCAAGTGCGGCTCGCCCAAGGGCTTGAGCGGAAGCCGGGGATAGCCTCCGGGAAGGCCGCGGATGTTCATGGCCGCCTTGGTGGCTGGATACATGGTGCGGCCATTCTCGGTCATGAACAGGCGGTACTCGAGCCCCGTGGCCTGAAGGCGCACCGCGGTCGCATCGTCGCCCGATTCGATGGCGCGGAACAGCTCGACGGTGAGCTCCGGCCAGATGTTGGAGTAGGTGTCGATCCAGCCCTCGGCGCCGAGCTTCATGGCCGCGACCCCGAACATGGTCGAAGGCCCGATGAGGACGCGGATGCGATCGCCGGCCAGGAGCTGTGTCAGGTAGAAGTTGTTGAAGTCGAAGGAGCTGTCCTTGATGGCGACCACGGTGTCGACGTCGGCGAGCCGCCGGACCAGCTCGGGCGTCAGATTGAAGGACGCCGACGGCAGGTTGTAGAGCATCACCGGGAACTTGACCGCGTCCGAGACCGCCTCGTAATGCGCGATCACGTCTTCGACGGACGGTTTCACGAAGTAGGGCGGGATGATGATCGCGCCGTCGCAGCCCACCTCCATGGCATGGGCGGTGAGCTCGATCACGTCCGCCGTGCGGATCGCGCCGGTGCCACCGATCACGGGGATTCGCCCGGCCACCGCCTCGACGGCGAGGGCCACCACGCGCTTGCGCTCGTCGGTGGTCAAGGCCCAGAACTCGCCCGTGCAGCCGTTGGCGACCACGCCGCCCACGCCCGCGGCGACAAGGAATTCCAAGTTGCGGCGAAAGCCGTCCTCGTCGATTGCGCCGTCGGCATCGAAGGGCGTGACCACCGCCGTGAAGGGTCCGTGCCAGTCCACCGTTTCTCTGTCCATGGGGTTTCCTCCGCAAATCCGCGCGTACCAAGACTCGCCCGCGTATTTAAGACCGCGCCCAGGCCGCAACGCAAGGGGCCGGATACACATGGGCGCGTCTTGGTCTCGACGTTCGATGGTCGGGGAAATTCAAGATGGTCCGCTTCGGGTCGGAGAACACGAATTTCCCGCAACCGTGGAATGTCGGCTTTCTTC